>DUJK01000003.1:908-4410 GCA_013329925.1 Candidatus Poseidoniaceae archaeon | reverse complement strand
TGTTGCAAGAGTTTGATTTAGCGGCGAGATGGACGTCGATGATTCAGGACCTGTACGCAGAGGCTGTACACAATCTTGCTCAAAAATGGCCCGACGAACAATCTCTTGAGGTTTCTTATCGGCTTATTGAAGGATTTGATGATGATTTTGCTCAAAACATCATCGCACAGCCGGACTTACATTTTCAAGCAGCAAATCAAGCATTACGCCAATTTTTACAGGATGAAGGCCACACTTCGATGTATCCGTTTGTAAGGATTGTTCACCTACCAAGCGACCAAGTTAGAACAGTTTCTCAACTTAGAGCCGATGATATCAGCATGATGCTATCAATCGATGCTATAGCGACTAAGATTTCTGGGGTTAGGCCAAGGATATATTCCGCATCTTTCTCGTGTGCATCTTGCGGTCATGTTACCGATGTAAAGCAACCAAATGAACAAGAATTGGTTGAACCGATCGAATGTTCACAAATCGATGGAGGATGTGGGCGTCCAAAACGCCAAACTAGATTCATACTACAAGAGGATGAATCAATACTAATCAATTCACAATTTATCGAATTACAAGAATCTCCAGAACAATTGAAAGGAGGCATTCAACCTGAAAGAATTATTTGCATAGGTGAACATGATATTGCTGGAAAGTTAAATCCAGGAGATCGGGTAAAGGCTAACGGTGTGCTATTTATCCGTTCTCAACGCAAGGGCGGAAAAGACACTCCAGTATTCGATATATTCCTTAGAATACATTCATTGGAGCGGCAAAATGTCCCCCTTGAAGAGATTTCAATAACCGAAGACGAGGAACTTGAAATCAAGGAATTAGCTAGTCGATCAGACATTTATGATTTATTCAGTGGCAGCATTGCCCCATCTATCTTCGGGATGTCTTGGGTTAAGGAATCATTAATGCTGCAATTATTTGGCGGGGTCGCCCGACTAAATCCAGACGGTACCAGAAATCGCGGAGATATTCATATTTTGTTAATGGGAGACCCCGGTGTTGCGAAATCACAACTGCTTGACTATATGTCAAAGATTTCTCCAAGAGGACAGTTCACTTCTGGACAATCAGCATCTGCAGCAGGTTTGACTGCCGCTGCGGTGCAAGACTCTGCAGCTGACGGCAGGTGGACGCTAGAGGCGGGTGCACTTGTTCTAGCAGATCTTGGTCTTGCAGCAATTGACGAATTCGACAAAATGAATGAAGCAGATAGATCAAGTATGCACGAAGCAATGGAGCAACAAACCATCTCAATTTCTAAGGCCGGAATTAATGCCAGCCTGCGAACTAGATGTGCAGTACTGGCAGCAGCTAACCCAAAGAGTGGTAAATTTGAACCGGTTTCAGACATCCCTTTTACCGCGCAGATAAATCTAGCACCACCATTAGTTTCTCGATTTGACATAATTTGGCTGCTTACCGATACTGCTGAACAAGAAAAAGACGCTAAAATTGCTCGACACATCATTAACAACAGGTTGCTAGGAACCAGTGAATTATTGGTTAATCAAGGTACTGCGCCAGACCCATCTAAGAAATCCTCAGCCGGAATGAAAAAATCTCAAGAAGGTGATGAAATTCTTTCAAAAGACTTAATCAGAAAATATATTGCTTATTCAAAGCGAGTTATCCATCCAAAGTTGGAAGAAGAAGCAAGGAATAGAATTGTCGCATTTTATGTTGAAACAAGAAAGAAGGGCGGCGAATCATCAGACAGTGTATCAATTACCGCAAGATCTCTAGAAGCTGTTGCTAGGATGGCTGAGGCGAGCGCTAGGATTCGTCTTTCAGATGTAGCCACAATTGAAGATGTTGAACGAGCAATTCGCTTGACTAGAACTTGGCGAAATGAGTTAATGGGTGAAAATTTCGATGAAACCGCATTGCATACAGGCAAAAAAGCAACTGCAAGGAATAGTGAAAGAATCTTATTAGACATAATTGGCGATCTCCAAGCCGCTTCAACAGACAATATCAAAGTAGCAAATATAATCGATATATTTAACGAGGCTCAAAGTCATAATATCGATCGAAGTAAAGTGGAAGATATGATTGAAAAGATGATTAGAGAGGGGCGTTTAATGCGCCCTCGTGGTTATGATTCGATTCAAAAGTTGTGAATAATCAATCGTTGCTATCTTGAATGATGAACTACTGGGATTGGTATGGCGGAGCCACATATCACCGAACCCGAAGGTGATGTAGCAGATGCTAGTAATCTAAATCCTCAACAATTAGGGTTTATGTGTGGTATCGAGGTTCACCAGCAATTAGCGACCGGAAAATTGCATTCAAGGCAACCAGGTGATTTGTATGATGTTACAATGGACAGTCTACCTGCAGATTGGCCTAGATTTTCAAGAAAACTACGGGCTGCACGTGGGGAAGGCGGCCGCATTGATATTGCAGCTAGATTTGAAAGCAAGAGAAATCGATCGTTTGAATATGTCCAATCGCCTAATTCAGGACTAATCGAACTTGACGAACAACCACCACTTAGTCATGATGATGAAGCATTGGATATCGCTTTGACTACTGCGGCTTTACTTGAAGCCAAACCAGTCACCTTGTTGCAAACAATGCGCAAGACGGTCGTAGACGGGTCAAATACCAGTGGCTTTCAAAGAACAACACTTGTATCAACGGGCGGTGAACTGCAAACAGACAGTGGCCCGGTTGGAATTTCTGTATTATTGTTGGAAGAAGATAGTGCTAGGAAATTGGACACCTATCAAACCGATACTGGAGAATGTGTAATCTACAATCTAGACCGACTTGGACTTCCGCTAATTGAAATCGCCACTGATCCAGATGTTAAGACTCCAAACCATGCAAAGGAGACTTCAATTGCTCTTGGAAGAACACTTAGGCAAACTAGGAGGGTGCGAAGAGGACTTGGTAGCATTAGACAAGATCTCAATGTGTCGTTAGCCTGCGGGGATAGGATTGAGATAAAAGGCTGTCAAGATTTAAACTGGATTCCAAGAATAATTAGACTAGAAATGGCTCGTCAACTCCACTTTTATCGCTTAGCAAATACTCTACGTGCTAAGTTTTCATTACCAGCCTTGCCACCAGATAGAAGACTTGATGATGCAATGGTTGAGGCAGAAGTTAGCCAAGAAATCGCTAAACAATTACCATTGAAGTTAGTTGACGTAAGTGAATTATTTTCAGATTGTGAATCTAAGATGATAGTAGCTGGTTTGGGCAAAGGCTCTCAAATGATTGCTCTACCGTTACCCGGCCTACATGGATTGATTGGTTCAAAACAATTAGACTTGGAAGGCTCTCAACTACCAAGACTTGGTAGAGAATTAGCGGGCGCAGCAAAACTAGCCGGCGTCAAAGGGGTATTCCACTCTGATGAATTGCCAGCTTATGGGATAGAATTAGACTACGTGAATGGTGTACGTGAACAACTAAAATTATCCAAAAATGACGCATTTGTATTGTGTTTGGCACCAAGATGGCAAGCAGATTTAGCCCTTGAAAG
>DUJK01000003.1:0-598 GCA_013329925.1 Candidatus Poseidoniaceae archaeon | reverse complement strand
GCAAGCAGATTTAGCCCTTGAAAGCGTTTTACTAAGAGCGAGAGCGGCATGGCATAGAATCCCCCAAGAAGTTCGCAATGTGGTGGTCAAGAAGGGCTCTCCAGAAGACGGTACAACCGCTCCAATGCGACCGCTTCCAAGCGGTGCTAGAATGTACCCTGAAACAGATATTCCAACCACTGCAGTAAGCAGTTCTATGTGGCAAAGTGTGCTAGAAAATATGCCTATGACTGACTCAGAGAGACAAGAACGGTTGAGTAAATACGATATTTCAGGCGATCAAAGTGAACAACTACTCGCTAGAGAATTAGATGATAGTTTTGTAGATTATCAAAACGATTTACCGGCAAAGGCTTGGGCTACAGTCTTATTGGAAAATGATGAAGTTGACCCTGCTCTTTCCAGTCTTGTTCTATTAGCAAAAGAACAGGGAGAACTTACTCGGGAAGCAATTAATGATGTAATCACAAATTTTGCTAATACTGGTGCGACTATGGCAGAAATCCAATCCTTTGCCGAACAAAATGGATTGAAGCCAGCGGATACATCTTCTTTACAATCAGTAATAGATGCTGTAGTTCTCGAGCGAATTGATTTT
>DUJK01000115.1:3104-13397 GCA_013329925.1 Candidatus Poseidoniaceae archaeon | reverse complement strand
GGCTCTTTGGAATAAGGTTCCATGCCAATGGCAATAGTATCTAGTTCAAGAAGTCACGGGATAAAATAGATTTCATCATGTAGTTTTCACGAGCGTTTGTAATTTGACATTGAGCACATAATCGATTAATTGTCGGATGAGCCTTTTCGCTCTAAAAACCGATGTATTTTAGTCATAGACGCTTTGGAAAGGCATGGGCGATAGCATGGCGATTGAAAAAAACCAGATAAAAACTTCAATTTTTTTGACTTTGTTGATGATTCTAACTCCTTTGGCAGCAGCCAGTACGGTCACGACATTTGCCGATGGTTCATCAGAAGTGAGTATTGAATTCAAAGATGGCGTCAATAATTACAATAATACCGACGGCGGCTTTACTGTGACCAGTGACGAAACAATTACTTCAGCGAATCTCAACATATTGGGCGATGTTGAGAACTATTCGAACTCACAAAGGGTTGGGGTTAAGCAGTCTGGGTTTTCATGGGACCCATTGCAAAATAATGGATTAACTACTTTTGGCAACCGTTCGGATTTTAGATTTGAATCATCCAATGGAGTAGAACCATTATCACTATTATCTGAATCTCTTACTACTGATTTTGAAACCGATACTTCAGAATTTACAAATCTCAGTCAATCATTTAATTCGGCAACAAACACACCGGTCGCTTGGGAATATGACCAACTTAAATTCAAACAACTCACCGCTGGTCCAGATACCTGTGCAAGCGGTGATATGTGTTGGGGCACTTCAATGTTTGATGCAGACTATGCTGATGATATAGATAACGGATTAGTAGGGTTCGATCAAGTAAGATTTGAGTTGACTACGCCTAGTTTTTATTTACCTCTAGACCTAAATGATACCTTCCTAAGATTCTCGTCATGGCACGCCCTTGAAACTCACTTAACAGGTACAAATGACTTCGTTTATCCTGATTGTGCTTACCTTGAGATACGCACTTCAGCCAATGGTGTATTTGGCCCAAACGACCCTTGGAATCTTCTCCAGTTTAATATTCCTGAATCATCAGGAATCTCTCCAGGACAAGGATTCCATATCAGAGATGATGGTACTTTTGCATCAAATTATATTATGAGTGGATGCGAAGGTATTCCTGACGGGATATTTGGTTTAGCCGGGACATCTGTGTCTCCATCAAATCAAGATGGTTGGGCTACTGTTGCTGCGCAATTGGCACAATATTTGGGCCTATATGCTCAGGTAAGATTTGTTTTGGAGCATACCGATACTCCGGGTAATCAAGCCTCAACAAATCGTCACGGTTGGTATGTAGATGACTTTAGAATAGGTGAAGGATATGTCAACTCGGGTAGAATAATCCTAAACAACATTCAACCCCCACAAACGTATGATGATAAACAGCCAAATGGCTACGGATTACTATCTTTAGATAGTTTCGTACCGGGAGATTCGTCATTGACTATTTCAGTTATCGATCCAGTTACGAGTTCGTATGTAAACACTCCCAACGGCCAATTAAAATCATTAAGTGGGAATATAATTGAGCTTTGGGGTATCAATGTTGATCAGTATCCGTCGATTAGGATAGTACTAGACTTCCAGACAGACCAAGATCGTGTTTCTTCACCTATAATTCATGGTTATGATATTGGCAGCAGGGTCGGTCTGACATTTGTCAACAAGGATATTGTCCGTGATTTTGGCTTAACTGACAATGAATCTTTTAATTTTGTTTACGATACAAGTGAATCTCCTCCCCAATACCGATATAATTCATCGTCTGTAATAAGCCAATTTTCAAAGCCAATATACGGTATTGAAATTTCCGGCGTTGACCCTGCAAAGTGTACCGCAGACGCTTTTCTCTCTCACCCATACTATTCAAATGACATGATTTTACAGCTCGACCAGATTAACTACCTAGATACACCTGTTTTTGAATTCACATTAATATTAGAACTGCTGTCTGATTGTGAAATCGAAGATATTTGGATGGACTTACATTTCGGTCATCATCTTAGTGGTATTTCCATCGATATTGGCGATGATGGGATAAAAGAGTGGGACTTCGTTGAACCAGGATTTGGTTCATTTGGTTTTCAAAATCAATTCTATGGCGGAGAATTTAATGGTCAAAGTACTGGCTTAGACAATGTAGATATCGGTATAGACCCTATAACTAGAACCGAGATTGGGGGCTTTTTCCTTTTGCCAAAAGGGGCAAATGTGACATATCTAAATCTAGACTTTGTTAATAATGACATTTTTGCGGCTAATCAAACCGATATAGGATTTGATTTTGATATCGTTGCAGGAACAGAAGAACTCGCATTGGGTACTGTCCCGTATGAAGCTGGCACAGATTTTACACTGTCTGGAATAACTACCTTTGAACTTACTATCATAGAGGTCACTAACTTTTTGTTAAATGACCCCTTACTCCCAGTCTTCAAAACAGATGATAGCGGAATAGATTGGATGCGAGTTGGTTTCCGGGTAACACAAGACGATTCAAATGGCGGAAAGGTTACTTTGTCAAATTTGAAAATGGTGTATGAATATGACGCAACAATGTCTGATAACATACAACTCAGCAATTATCTAAGAGAATATATCGCAGTAAACAGCCAAGACTCCTCACAATTATCTGGCAACCAATTATTTGTGCCGATTAATACAACTGTCGCGAACGGCGGCTCACTATACCTAGGTGAATTGAATATTACAAGTCAATCTGGTTACGATTCGACTCTGCTATGGAATAATGATGAATTTGGATTATATGCAACCGGCGAGATATATGAAGTAGTCACAACACATTCAGTTTCCCAATCGACTGGCTCAGCATTAGATGAAGCTAGATTGAGGTTCAAATATGGGGATGAATCAATTTACCTTGGATATGACTTGAGTACTGGTTTTTACGAATCAGATTCTCAGGATGATTATATTTCGCTTCATCCTTCTTCAGGTTCGATTGACTTACCACAAAATAGCGGAAAACAAGTTACATGGCGGTTTACTGTTAATTCAGCATGGGACGACCAAAATCGGGTTTTAATTCTCTCTGAGACAGTCGCTACAGATGGCGTAATTGGTATGTTATCCGGGATTTTACTTGAACCGGAAATTGGCAACGCCATAGAAAATGACATTACACTACAAGACTTCACCCTGGAAAATACTGCTGGAGTAATCCAAAATCTAGATGATTCCTACTCTAATCAAGAGATTAGAATTAAAGCAAATATCACTTATGAAGACTTAGAAATCTCCCCTTCACCAAATTCATTCTATGTTGTTGTTGAAAAGCGAACTATTGAGGCGGATGGCGAATTCGCCAATATTACATGGATTGAAACCGCTAATAAGACTGGATTGATTTACGGTATACTCGACTGGACAGTTGATCTTGGTGCATTCAACGTAGGCTCGAATACTTACAGGCTGAGAATTGGTGGATACGATGGCGGAGATGTAATCTGTACAAATGCTGCTTACAATCCGGATTCAGATTGTGGTCTACAATTTAATTTAACAGTTGATATACTAGATCCACAATTATTCACATTTGATCTTTACAAATTACCAAAAGGAACAGGAGACTTAAACTCAGATAATAACTGGCGCTCAATCTATGATGATTCATGGGCTGTACCAAAAATTCAGCAAGAATTTAGACTCATTGTGGGAGACGTTCCTAATCCACCAGACAGTGCAGTTGTTCATGTGTGGGTTGAATATGACCACGATGCTAATTCAAATGGTCTGGCAGAGGCCGATGAATATATACAAATCCCAGTGCAAAGCAATGGTCAATCTCCTAATTCAACCTATATTGGCGAGTACAATGACTATGCAAATTCCGGGTTGAAAGGTAAAGTTAGTATTTGGGTAGAATGTTATGATCTTGCTGGAAATTCGGTAGAAGGTGGAGCTGCCGGCCTAGACAATGATTTGATTACTTATGTAAGTATGCAACTTCAGTATCCATCCATTAATTCATTAACTATTGAAGACTCTAAAGGTAATCCTTTGATTGGAACAATTCCTTCTAATCCACCACAGGGAGTTGGCAAATGGAATCAGACGCTGTTTGCTGGAAATCAATATTCATTGATAATTGACGCACAGGATGGAAACGGCTGGAAAGATGTTGACGTGGTTGAAATTGAACTTGCACCATCACTGACAAACTTTGACACAAAAATCATGTATTTCCCAAGGAACCAAACAACATACACTGAGAGTCCATTATTCTCCATCTTACAAAATGCAGATGGTGAATATTTGTCATCCATAAGAACAATTGACGGCAATGTCTTATTAGATCCGTTTGAGGCAAATTTCTTGATTTCTATCCCGGTCATTTTCAACTGGGGTTTGGCAATTGATGAAAATACTAAATTTACCCCAACTTTTAGTATTAAGGATATTGACAACTCTCCAGTATTTTCTGATCAGTCTTTCAGGCAACAATGGCGATATGCTAACGATATGGCACTCGATCTTCGTACTGATTTAATTAATGAAATCATGATTTCCCCAACATTAGTTGACACAGATTTCCCGATCTCTCCTAATCTGTTCAGTATAAACAAAGGTTCTGTTTCTGGAGGCGACGTAGTTATGTTTAGCGGCCAATACTCGTTTACTTCAGGTATGGTGGAACAAGTGTTCATTAATCCTGAAACAGAATTAACACTCGAAATCACTAGAGGAGAGGTTTTCAAAGATCCACTAAACGATTTTGATGCAGTAGACGAAGAAATCACTACACACGCTTTTACCGGAGGTCAATTCGAGATTGGAATCAAATTACCATCGTTCCAAAACATTTTCAACTATACATTTAGGCTCATAAACTTGCCAACAGGTGCTCAAGACTTGACTACATCCAATTGTTTTGGCTCAAGTACTCAAGGCTGCGGCAAGTTTTCGATTAAGGTTGATGATGAACCGCCAGAAGTAGTATATAATTCATGGTCCGCTCTTAGAGGTGAACTATCTTCAAGTGACCCATCTACAACATTACTCGATGAAATGCCAACCTCGTCTTACCATTGTGTGGACCTATCTGTACAAATTAACGAAAGAGGTTCATTATATGAGGAAGATGTTTCTCTAAAATGGATGTACTTTGTTGGTAATCCTGAGGACGGAACAACATGGAGTGTGTATCAAAACAACTATGGAAATTCACCACTTTCCACCGAAGTTAATCTGTCAAAAGGTAGTGGTATTGGTTACATTAGAGCTACTGCGAATTGCGTCGACCTATGGCCCGTCGGTCCAGGCCAATTTGAAGTTGTAGAATCAGATTTACAAAATGCTGATGTAAAACTTGTAATTTGGATTGATGGTAAAGATGGTGCAGGTGCGCCAATCATTGGCGGAGGTAGTTATGACTCTAATGATGGTAGCGCATTTGGCATTCTCGGTTCAAAGGTTGAATATGAATCTACATATGATCTGGCATTTGAAAGCGCCTTATTCCAAGTAAGAAATATGCGAACTATTCCGGAAGCTCCCGAGATTGGTGATAGTATAAAGTTAGAAGTTGAACTAATCAACACAGGCTCAATTCCAGGAGTCGCTGAATTAGAAATAAGGTCAGTAACCAATAACGGCGTCCCGGTGTTTGAAGGCTATATTACGAGTCAAGAAATTGGGATATCTCAAAGTCAATGGGTCGCTATTGGATTAGAGGAGTTTAATGATGCCACAACGGGAATGTACTACATTGTTTATGATAATGAGACTGGCGAGGTTTTGTTTAATGGTAAAGACCAAGGAAAAACGTTCAATGTCAAAGTTTCAAGTTCTGATGACTCCGGTTTCTCGATGGGTCTAATTTTGATAATCCTTATTGGAGTTATTGCTATTCTAGTGGTTGTAGTAGTGGTAATCTCACGACGGAATAATGATGTTGACTTTGATGATTTATACGATGACGAGGATGACAAATCATATGCGTCTATTCCTCCAAGTCAAAGCTATTCAGCCCCAGCAGCTCAAGTTTCACCAGAAATGGCAGAGGCAATGGAGAAATTCACTTTCTGGACTCAAGAAGAGATACAAGGATACTTCGATCAAGGTTGGAGTATTCAGCAATTAGAAGAGTGGCTGGAAAGTCAATGAGTGGGCCATAATGAGTTCGAGGATTTCCTGGGAAGATATTCTCTGGGAGGATCCGGACGGTGGCACCATTATGCTGCACGGCACTATACCCACGCTAGTATATCCGCGTAAGTTAAGGCCATCAAAAGAATGGCATGGACTTGCGTTATTGGAATCTGAAGAAGTAGTAGATTTGTGGCGCCAAGAAGAAAAAGACGAAGCGGAGTCAAACGGAGTAAATCTTGCTCACGGGTTAATTTCTGGAGGTACAATGGGGTTGTTTCTCGAAGAGGTAATGCAATTAGAGGATATCACAGCAGGCAGATTTCCAGACCCAGAACCGCGACGAGTACACCGATTAGCCGAGCGTCACAACCGTCCAATATTTTTCATTGAACCTGAATTGGACGATGAAGATTGGGAACAACATATGATTGCTGAGGCTAAGGAGGTTTCTCGTTGGAAGAAACTGTTCGGACTTGTGACAGTTGGTAAAAAATGGCGTAAAAGGGTCAAACAAAACATTTTCGAAGCAGAGAAGCCACCTAAGGGCGTTAGCCCCAATCACTCTTCTGCGGCAGTATTATCTGCAACATGGTGGGATTTGAATCAATGGTTGATTGGCGAGAAAATTGCCCAGAATCGTAATTTACGATATGCAGCTAGGTTAAGAGGTGCTCTTGCTGAACTGCGCCAACACCATGGAGCCTCTGCTGTATTGCTAGTGCCGTTATTTTTGCCGTGGCGACAAGATATTGCAGAAATATTGGAAACTATGCCAGAGGTAGAGGAGAATTCATCAAACAAGACCTTGACGGGTGACATGGAGGAAGAGTGATGGCTGTAGGTGGGGTAGATGTTAGAGTTGAAAACCAACTGGTTAGATTTGTTCCAACAAGTCCGGTAAATCATGATGCTGTGGTTGCTCAATTGGCTGGCCAAAAGAATGGCGGTATCGTAATCAAAACGTTGGAAAAGCCTCGCGCAACTATAATCATTGATGAAGAAGGAAGAATAGTAGTTCATGGCACTCATAGAGTAGAAGCAGCAAGAGCAGCAGCAAAAGAGCTGTTGTTGCGTTTAGGTTTGGATGATTCGGGATTACAAACTGAACTTGGTCCGGTTATTGCTTCATTTAATTTTGATAAATCGGTAAATGTTGAAAAAATGAATCAAGAATTCACTGCAGGACAAGCCAGCCATGATGAAAGATTAGGCTGTGCAATTATCGAAGATTCCCGTCACAATTTGAAATTATATGTTTGGCCAAATGGTAAATGTGTCGCAAGTGATGCTAGGCACCCAAATATGGTTGCAATGTCAGCAGTCTATTGGAAAGGTCAATTAGAAGAGCATAACCTATTTCTTTGAGTGATTGAATGACTTCAGCAAATAATGCTTGGCAAGGTCCAATACTTGACAACCATTTCCATCTCAATAGAAAAGGACGTTTTTTAGAGGCTGCTAAAGACTTCAAAAAGGCAGGTGGAACCAGTATTGTTTTGGTCCATTGCCCGGATTTTAAATCGCCACCAACCACCAAACAAGGTCATCGGGAATCCTATCAAGATACTGTCAACATGGCTAAAGAAGTAAGAACTAAATTGAGCTTGGGAGTTAGAGTCGTGTTGGGTCCACACCCAGCAGCATTTGCTCATCAATTCATTAATTGGGTTGAAGAAGATGCCCAGTTAGGGAAAGAAAAGGCCATGGAAAATTATCGTGACAGTATAGATGAAGCAGTGAAATTTTTCCACGAAGGCCAAGCTCACGCTATTGGTGAAGTTGGACGCCCACATTGGGAGGTTTCCGATGAGATCTGGCAATTGTCAAACGAATTGTTGTTGGAGACTATGCATATGGCTGCTCAAGACGGTTTTGCCTTGCAATTGCACGTAGAGGGTGAATTAGAGTCAACTTATCGAGACATGGCTCAAATGGCCACTAAATCAGGTCTTTCCACAGAGCGATTAGTTAGACATTATTCACCTCCAAACGTGGATGAAAAAGTGACTCAAGGAGTGACTCCAAGTGTTTTAATTGGTAAGGGGGCGATGGAAACTTTGTTAGAGACGGCGTCCTCTTCCAGTCATGGATTTTTATTAGAAACTGATTATATGGACGATTTAACAAGGCCAGGCGCTGTACTTGGTCCAAAGACAGTTCCAAAACGGACAAATCAGTTACTAGAAGCAGGTATAGATGAAGAGTTTTTGTGGCGTAGTCATGTAGATTTGCCAGAGAAATTATACGGCAAAGAATGACATTTTGTTCATACATTTATCCATCACATTGATGAATGGAACGACTTAGCCTAGAATGGTTGAACATGCGAAGTCGGAGTCTTGCTGTACTTATTGTAGTAGCATTGTTGATGCCGTTAATTCCAATTTCTAACGCGCAAAACCCAATCTTTGGAGTCCAATTGACCTGTGAAGATTTACCAGAACTAGATGTTAGCCCATCTGGTTATGACCCGATTGATATAGTTTGTACAATCGAAAATACTGCTACAGTTGGTGCAACAAAAGTAGAGATTACTAGTGAATGGACTGGCGGCTCTGAGGCAGATATGCAAGGCGCAACGGGTGAATATAGCATTGAGGCTGGTGCCAGTGAAGAATTCACAGTGACGTTTAGCGGTGACACTAAACAAGCCTCAAGTAATAGTTACGATTTTGAAATCTTTGCAACAGTCACAGAATGGAATTCAATACCGATGGATGAACCATTTCCACAAGAAAACGCCTCCTATGCTGATACTCTAGAAATTGCCTCCTATGGAGCCGTGGAATTAGAAATACAAGGAAGCACGACAAAGACCGTTGAGGCGGGTAGTGAATTTATCATCGAATTGCAGTTTACCAATAACGGCAATGATGCAGATAATGTCCGTGTCGATATAGTAAACCTAAACGATTTGAAGACTCAAGGTTTCTCGTTTATCGGTTCTGAATTCGTTGCTGAGCAACTCGCTATGGGGGCTACTTCTACTATCAGGGAAATCAAGATACTAGCGCCAAGTGATGCGGACGGCGATCTAAATGTCGACCTACAATTTAGGGCAAGTAGTACCAATGATCCAAGCGCAGAATTTAGTGAAACAAATATGCCAGTCACTGTAGAATCTACCAAGTCTTCCGCTTCACTGACAGACGGCATTAGTGAAGTAGGTCAAGATGATATGATCCTTTATGGAGCAATTGCTGGCGGAGTAATACTTCTGTTATTGTTACTTGGCGTAGTTAGGCGTTCAGTCAAGAAAAAGAAAGCTAAAATTGATGAGGCATCACCAATTGAACTAGATGCAGATGATGACTTGGATTTAGATGAATTTGATGATTTATTTGATGATTTAAATGATGTTGTGATTGAATCAGATGAATTCGATGATTTACTCGATGATTTTTGACGCTGTCTAGCGTTTCGGATTTTTTTTTCTACTTACAATTGGCCATATTCAAGTATATTTTGACGGTAACAGTCAAAGAGCGAGTGTGCTCTGCTACTCCTAGTATAGGTGGTCGCGATATGTTGAACCTTAGCGGAAAGACCGCATTTGTCTTTGGTGTGGCCAGTGAAGATTCTATCGCTTGGGCTATTTGCAAGATGCTTGCTGAGAGCGGAGTAAACCTCTATCTAGGGTATCAAAAGAGATTTCGCAGCAGGGTGTTTCAATTAAAGGATAAATTACCACAAATAGCAGGTTTTTATCCTCTAGACGTGGCACAAGACGCAACAACCAAAGAATTCTTTGATGCCTTTACTGCTGAAAATCCAGGCAAAAAGGCAGACATTCTTATTCATGCAATCGGATTTGCTCCAAGAACATGTTTTGACCGCCCGATTTTATTTGTTGAAGATCAAGATATTAACACTGCAATGACTATTTCCGCTAACTCCCTACAACGCTGCTTGAAGTTTGCCTTACCTTATCTTAACCCTAATTCTTCAACCATCACTCTTACTTATGCAGCATCCAACAGATATGTCCCCTCTTACGGAATAATGTCGATGGCAAAAGCCGCATTAGAGTGTTGGACTCGTGAGTTGGCTTGTCACTTGGGGCCAGAAGGTCACAGGGTAAACGCAATATCATCTGGCCCAATTAGGACAATAGCCGCTTCAGGAATTCCCGGATTTGATAACATCTTAGATCACGTGGAGAAAAACTCCCCTCTGCG
>DUJK01000115.1:0-2712 GCA_013329925.1 Candidatus Poseidoniaceae archaeon | reverse complement strand
GTCACTGGGCAATGCATCTATGTCGACGCCGGCTATTCGATTACTATGGTTCCAGAAACTATCATGAACAATTAAGGTGATTATATGGCAATAACAACTGCTGATGGCAAGGTTGCAGGGGGCTTAGAACAAGCCCCATTTGAGCCAATTGCGGTTGTTGGAGTCGGCGCAATGATGCCAGATGCCGATGATATCGAGCAATTTTGGCAAAATATCGTTAATGCTAAAGTTAGCATTAAGGATGTTGAAGAAAGCCGCTGGCCTGGTAAAATTGAGAACTTTTGGAAATCAGGCGGCCCAGGCAATATCGATGAGGGCTTTACCTATGCTAAAATTGGCGCTTTTGTTGAAGGTTTTGAATTTAATTGGCGCCGTTGGAGGCAGCCACCTGGCACACTGGGGCAAATTGATCCTTGCCAGTTATGGGCAGTTGAGGTATCGGCTGCTGCGCTTGATTCCTCAGGTTATAACGACGGAGCAAAACAATTTGACAGGTCGAAGTGCGGTGTAGTTTTTGCCAATGCACTGGGTGGCGAAAACCGTAATCTCTCAAACATCCGGGTATGGTCTAATCATACCAAGAAAGTGGCAATCAAACATGGGTTGCCGGAAGACAAAGCCGAGGTATTTCGTGAAGAAATAGTCGAGCATTCACCACGAATAGATGAGGATACAATGCCTGGCGAATTAGCCAATGTCGTTTCAGGCAGAGTAGCTAATTTGCTCGATTTACAAGGTCCAAACTACACTACTGATGCAGCATGTGCATCATCTATGGCGGCAATTCTTGATGCCTGCCGACTGCTGCAAAGTAGGCAGGTTGATTTGATGTTAGCTGGTGCAGCCGACCGCACCATGGATCCTGCAACCTACGCTAAATTTAGCGCTATTGGTGCGTTGTCACCAAGCCATTCAACACCGTTTGATGCCAGAGCAAATGGCTTTGTCATGGGCGAAGGAGCAGGTGTGTTAATCCTCAAAAGATTATCAGATGCGATTAATGACGGCGATGAAATCCACGCGGTAATTCGCGGTGTCGGCAGTTCTTCAGACGGAAGGGGCAAGGGCATCACTGCGCCAAGTCAAAGGGGGCAAGTCCAAGCAATCTCTAGGGCATACAATCAAGCTGGATACGATGCTTCCTCAGTTGAATTAGTCGAGGCACATGGCACCTCGACAAAAGTGGGCGATGCCACTGAATTATCTTCCTTGTCTACTTTATGGACTGGTTTTTCAGGAGGTAATCATGTGGCAGTGGGCTCTATTAAATCACAAATTGGCCATCTTAAAGCTGCAGCCGGAATCGCAGGAGTAATCAAAGGAGTAATGGCACTTCACCATGCTACTATACCACCATCAGCAGGTTTTGAGACGCCTAATCCAACAGTGCAATGGGATGAAATCCCATTTTTTGTACCAACACAAGCTAGAGAGTGGCCAAGACCATTAGAACATCCACGTAGGGCAGGAATCTCCTCTTTCGGATTTGGTGGGACAAATTTCCACATAGCCTTGGAAGGCTATGAGCCTGAATATCATACACCAATCGCTGCTAGTTGGCAACAAAAATGGAGCGGTAATACTACTAAGCCGTCTGCTCCATCTATTCTAGATGCCAGTGCAAATCCAACAATGAATCATGAAGAACTGAAATCTATTGAAGGGGGCATCTTGTTGTTATCTGCAGATAGTATCGAGATGTTGATGTCAAAACTCAAAAACCAATCATTTGATGGCCCATCTTTTGATGAGGATTGCCGTGGTCGTCGATTGTCTGTTGAATTGATGCAAGCTTCGGATTTCGACAAATCCGATCCTTATCGTATGGCGATAGTGGCCACTAGTTGGGCAGATTATGACAAACGGGTAAGCCTTGCACTAAAAGCCATGGAAGACAGTAACAAGTGGGGCTTTTTACAGTCTCAAGGCGTTATGATTACCAATGAACCAATCCTCCCATCAAAAGCCAAGATTGCTCATATGTACCCAGGGCAAGGAAGCCAATATGTCGGCATGACTTATGATCTGAATAAACGTTACACTTCGGTACAAAAGGTGTGGGAAAAATCCGATGAAACTATGGTCGAGGTTTTGGAAGGAGAAACCTTGTCTAGTTTCGTATTACGAACCGGCCTTTCTAAAGAAGAATTGATAGAATCTGAGCATAAACTCAAGCAAACAGAATATACTCAGCCGGCAATGCTAACCGCTGATTTGGCAATTGAACGACTACTCAATGCTCACGGACAAACTCCCGACATGGTGGCTGGCCACTCACTTGGCGAGTATGCTGCATTGATGTCTTGTGGGATTTTGAACATGGACGGTGCGCTACGTGCTTCAGCAGCAAGAGGTACAGAAATGGGTTCGGTACAAATCGATGACAAAGGATTGATGGCTAGCGTGACAGCGCCATATGGAGAAGTTGAAAAGGTGCTTAATTCCGCAGACGGATATGTCATTGCAGCGAATAAAAATTCTCCTAAGATGACGGTAATAGCTGGTGAAAGTGAGGCGGTAAAGGCAGTAATGAAGGATTTTGAAGCCAAAGGTTTCTCCACCACACAATTGGCGACCTCACATGCATTCCATTCGCGTATCGTTGCGCCTGCCAATGAACCTCTGCGAAGATTTTTAGAAACCTTAGAGATAAACTGGCCTCAAATTCCAATAACAGCAAATTTTGATGGCGAATTTTACGAAATGTCTGGT
>DUJK01000032.1 GCA_013329925.1 Candidatus Poseidoniaceae archaeon | reverse complement strand
CCCCCATCATTGAGAATGGCTAAGGAAGCAAAATCAAATCGGATGTCATTACCTGCTCCAGATGTTGAATCAAGGTCACCTTGTCCAATGTAGGTGAGAGTGTCGGGAGACATATCTTCAGAGTAACCTCTAACATGGTAAACAGTGTCTACATCTGGTCCGGTTGAACTTTGGTAGCGGACATTCAAAACAAACAGATCTAATTCACCATTGGCTTGGAATTCCCATTCTTCAATTTGGGTTGCTTGGTCGCTAAGTTCGTAGGTATAGTTGGTCCAATTGACTGCTCCATCGTTGGACATGTAATGAGTAAATGAGGTGCCGGTATTCTTTACGCAATGGATAATACCAGCAGAATCAATTTGGCAATATTCACTGGGGAACTCAACGTATAATTCGTTCCAAGAAAGTGAGGTGTCCATGTATGCTGCATTGCCATTGTCATAATAGGAAGGAAATAGTAAACCGCCACTTGGTACAGGGAACGCACGCATTTCTTTATGCGGTTTGTTAACGTCATAGTAAGCGGGTAATTCTGCTTCTGTGAAGTCGAGGTCTAGTTCAACTTCCGGGTCTCCACCACTACGGTCTGGGAATTGGAATGGATAGTAATTTAGCCCATCTACACTAATTTGACCGCCAGCATTCAAACTTTGGTGCCAAAAATTAGACACTACGATGCTAGCCCAATCACCATTTCCCATTGAAGATTGGATTGGCCCAATTACTTCAACTTGCCATGAACGGTCATAGAACGGTTCGGTAATTCTGTTGTAACACCATTTCCATTCATCTTCTGACTCATCGTATAGGATAGCATAAAATTTGTCCAATTTCAAGTCTCCACCCGCATAGGGGAACCACGACATAGAAATGATATCACCATTGGTGGCTTGGACGATACTACCTTCACCAAGCCCCTCTTGTCCAGGATTAGTTGGAATTGCAGTTACACATTGACCAAGTGCAGGTAAGACGCCAGGGATATAGGTGTCCCAAGTGTGGCCCCGATCTAGACTCCAAACAGGGTATTCCCCGCCGAGATTGAGAATCTGGCCTTCAATAGTTGTGGCAAGGTAATGTTCACAACAATTACCACCTTTTGTGGCATCAAATACCGCCCAAGACATATTAGTTGATTGATTTGTGTGAAGGTCAACTGTGGTAAACGGTCTTGGATTCTCATGTTGTTGGTCATCAATCAATATGTACTCTGTCCAAATATTCTCAATGGTTTCTTCTTCAACCAATGATTCACCGTTGCTAAAACATCCTGCAAGTATTGTTGATAATGCCAACAAAACCGACAAAGCCATTCTTCGCATGTGTTGGTGGAGTCAATCCTTATCTTTGAATCCGTCGTTTCTAGGATTTTACTTGACAATAAAGCTGATTTTTGCTCCATCTACTTCAAACGACTCAGCATCTTGTTCTGTATTAGCATCACTTGGATGGAATACTGCGGCGCTGGCTCTTGTTTCTGTAACGATCCATTGACGGTCCGCTTCAAATAATTCGGGAGCATTTTCAGTCCAAACCTCAAGATCGATGGTTGCCTCAATATCCAAGTCAAGGTCTTTGCGCTTGGCTTGAATTCGGCGCGTGATATCTCTAGCAAGACCTTTGGATAACAATTCTGGAGTATCGTTCATGTCGAGTACTAAACTTACTTGATATGCTTCATCCCCTTGACCGATTTGGATTGTCGATGCCGCAAATCCTGATTTCTCAACTCGCTTTACTTCAACATCCGATTCTTCGATCTTAATCCCCATTATTTCTAATTCACCAGATTTAATTTGTTGAAGCATTGCTACAGGGTCTGCTGCATTGCGGATTTCTCCTGCAATAGCATTGACATCTCCACGTGCTCTTGGTGCAAGCGCACGGAAATTGGGGGATAATTCGATTTGTTGGAAGCGGTCTAGGTCAGTCTCAACAGAGATATTTTCGACATTCAACTCCTCGGCTAATATTTCATGGAATTGGGCAAGGTCTGGTCCTGAAACAATCCAGCCATCACCACAAGGAAGTCGTTGCCTGCGTCCTGCATCAACACGGATACGGCGACCGGTTTCGGCTAATTCTCTAACCAAGGTCATGGCTTCTTCTAAACTCAAATCTTGAGGCGGTAGAGTTGCAGTTGCTTCAGCAGCAGCCTGGTCCCAATTATCAGCGGTTGCACCTTCTAAGCTACCAGGTGTCCCAAGGGGCCATGCGGCTTGGTGAACTCCTGTTCCTGCAAGGTTTCGATAAATCACATCAACCATGAATGGGCTGACTGGTGCAACTAATCTACAGACAGTTGTTAATACCTCATGCAGAGTATTTTGACAAGACAATTTATCCTCATTAGCCGCCTCATCCCATAATCTTCTTCTGCTCCTTCTTACATACCAATTTGATAGGTCATTAACGACAAAGTCTTCTAAATCACGGCAAGCTTTGTGGAAGTTCCAAGTGGTGAAATCATGATGATAACTCTTGGCAACAGAGGCAAGTCTTGACAGAATCCAACGGTCAAGCGGCGGTCGCTTTGCAGTATCAACGCCGTTGGCCTCCGGGTCAAAGCCATCTAGTGCGGCATAATCAGCGTGGAATTTGTAAATATTCCACAGTGTTAAGAACATTTTAGCATAAGTCTCTCGAACACCATTAGGGTCAAACTTGAGCGGACTCCAAGGCGCTCCTGCGGTAACCATGTACCAGCGAGTAGCATCTGCGCCTTCTCGATTAAAGTGATCCCATGGGTCGACAATATTGCCACGAGACTTAGACATCTTCTTACCTTCAGCATCAAGAATTAGTCCTAGTGATAGACAGCGCTTGTACGCAGGTGAATCGAAAACAGTCGTTGAAACTGCTAGCAAGGTGTAGAACCAACCTCTAGTTTGGTCAACTCCTTCACAGATGTAATCAACCGGGAAAGAGGCATTAAACGTCTCTCCACCATCAAATGGATGGTGCCACTGAGCAAAAGGTGCACAACCAGAATCAAACCAACAATCCATGACAAATGGTTCACGATGCATTGGTTTACCATCATCACTAACTAGCGTAAATCCATCGACAATTGGTCTGTGTAAGTCTACATCGTTTGGGCATTCTGGATTGTCATAACCAGCAGCATTTGCTTTGGTCACTTCAGCCTGTAATTCTTCAATCGAGCCGACACATTTCATTTGCCCATCTTCACTGCGCCATACAGGTAGTGGAGTGCCCCAATACCGCTCACGAGAAATTGCCCAGTCCTTGACATTTCTAAGCCATTCACCAAACCGGCCTTCGCCAACCCAATCAGGTGCCCATTCTACATCATCATTAAATTTCAATAATTGTTCTTTGACTGCAGTCATGCGAACGAACCATGAATCCATAGCGTAGTAAAGCAATGGATGGTCGGTTCTCCAACAATGTGGATAGTCGTGCAGGTAGGCTTTTTCTCGGTATAATAAGCCACTGTTAGGGCCTTTACCATTACTACCTTTGGGGCTGGATAATAATTCAATAATTGTCTCATCACATTCCTTGACATAGCGTCCGTCTAATTGTTGGTGGATTCCAGTTACAAATGCTCCATCCATGCCAACGGTGTGATAGGCAGGCAATCCTACTTCCATTCCTAAATTGTAGTCATCTTCACCATACATTACCGCAGTATGAACCACTCCAGTACCGTCAGTAGTAGTTACCCAATCAGCTGATAGAACAGTCCATGCAGTAGTTGAATCGCCACGGGGGACTGCATCAGGGAATAGTGGTTCATAGGCCCGTCCAACAAGGTCGCTACCGGGGAACTCTTCAATAATCTCGACGTTGTGTCTTAGAACTTCTTTCATCAAATCTTTGGCTAGAATCATGGTTTCACCAACATCAGCGCCACCAGCACCAGACCAATTTGCCGCTACTTCTGACACTTTGACTTTGACATATGTTACATCAGGCCCAACTGCTAGACCAACATTGCCGGGTAGCGTCCAAGGAGTGGTTGTCCAAGCAAGGATTGACGAGTCATCATCAGTGAGCTTGAATTTTACATAGACTGAGGGTTCCTCAACTTCTTTGTATCCAAGTGCCACTTCGTGGCTAGAATATGAGGTGCCGGTTTGGGGGCAATATGGTAAAACTTTGTGACCACGATAAAGCAGCCCTTTGTCAAACATTTGCTTCAATGCCCACCAGCAGGATTCAACATAGTTATTGTCCAAAGTGACATATGGATTGTCCAAGTCAACCCAATAAGCCATACGCTCAGTCATCTCACGCCATGCACTTTCATAGGTCCAAACTGACTCTCGGCAGGCTTGATTAAAGTTGTCCATTCCGTAGGCTTCAATGGCTTCGTTAGACATTAAGTCCATGCGCTTTTGTACTTCGATTTCGACTGGCAAACCATGAGTGTCCCAGCCACCTTTTCGCTCGACTAGGAAACCTTCCATGGACTTCCATCGGCAAACTAGATCTTTGTATGCTCTGGCAACTACGTGATGGATTCCAGGTTTGCCATTTGCCGTTGGAGGGCCTTCTAAGAATATGAATGGGGCGCCACCTCTTCTAGAATCTATTGAATTTTGGAATGCATTTTCTTCACTCCATGTACTTAGTAGTGCGGTTTCAAGGGAAACCGCGTCAAGTTCACCGGCGGGTTTTGGCTTAGCCATGACGTTGCGAAATCGGTTTTTCTCTTGAACCTCTCCCTTAGAACCAAACATGTTTTGGAAATTAACACCGATATTGGTCTTTTATTGGTTGTTGAATTTATTTGCAAGGGTATGTTTGAAGTCCTTACAGGTCTACGGTAGTGCATGTCCGCAGTGACCACGTGGCGCAGTGCACTCTTTTTGGCGATTTTAATGGCTATAATGGGGCCATTACAAATGACTGGTAATTTGTCAGCAAATTCAGTAGACATAGAGGTTCTAGAAGAATCTAAAACAATTAGTCACTCAAGCACTGGCAGTGCAGAATTCCTTGGTCTATTAGGCAATGGTGTTGCTAACAATGCCTTTACTGTTGATGTTCCGAGCGATTCCCCAATTACCGATTTGCAATTAACCGTCGAACCATCTGCAATGCAAACTCATTACGGATTTAACTGGCAAGGTGATGTATCTTGGTCAAATTCTGATGCATCAAAAAACGGAACCGTTGTTGAAGGAACATCACTAACAGGTTCTACTGCAGGAACTCTATGGGACTTCAATTCAGGACTCCAAGGATGGACTGTTTCTAACCCAACTTTCGTGAGTAGATGGACAAATGCCTGTGGATTTAATGGCAGCACTGGAGGTTCAATTAAGACTCAAGCAAACTTTAACGCACCCCACCACGCAACCTCACCGGTAGTAAATTTGGCCGGAGCTCCCAGTATGCCGCTGACTGCATGGGTGTTGCAAGGATCATCTACATTTTCTGGCGCCGGCTGTGGTGAAGAACCAGATAGCGGTGAAGACTTACAGATTCAATATGCTGATGTCAATGGGAATTGGGTAACACTCAATACATGGTTGGGCTCCACTGCCGGGGGGACTGCTCAACAATGGAGCACTAATCTACCTGCAGCGGCTTTACATGCTAATACTCAAATTAGAATAAATCAAATCAGCGGTAGTGGTAGTGGAGCAACATGTTGTGATTTTTGGTTCGTTGATGATGTTAATCTAGCATCTCCTCCTGAATCACATTGGATTAGTCCAACAATTGGTTGGGGTTCTGGGGCAACTCAACCAGTTTCACGAAGCACCTATGCCCCTCTTCATCTGGACGTAGACATTCCCTCTGGTGCATTCTTGAATTGGACCATCTTAGATGATGCTGGAAACGAAATAATGGGTGCCCATGGCAGCAATGATGTAACGATTCCCCTCAATATGGTAGACCACGAAATGTACCCACTAGTGCGTGTGAAACTCGAATTTAGAGGTTCTCCAACTGGCGCAGGAATTCCCTATTTGCATTCTATTAGTGGAGATGGACAAATGATGACCTCGTTTAGAGGTGGATTAGCCGATCAGAGTTGGGATGCAGGATGTATGCAAGGTGGAAGCGTTACATTCGATAAGGGAGTGTCAGCGACGCCAGATTGTAATCTAACTTCTCCATGGATAATTCCATCAGCGCCAGCAAAGGTGATTTCTGGCAGTTCAGATATCACAAACGGTCAGCTGCAAATCCGCTATGATTCGTTTGGTAATTGGACAAATGTGTCAGCAACAACCTTCACGCAATCTTCAGGTGAAACAATTTACCGTTACCAGTTCAGAATTATTCATGATGGAGGTAATACCAGTGAATGGTATGGTAAATTGTTATCTTGGACTTTACTAGGTGGAAAACATCCTGCGCAGCCTGCTATTGACTTCAATGAGGATGGATTTACTGAATGGGGTGGAAGTGATAGTCGTGTAGGATCGTGGGGTTGGCAAGATCGTTTTGAAAACGGCGAAGATAGAATCTCGGTGAATCCAGGAATTTCAGGAACAGCATCAACTAAAGCTTGGATGCCGGCCGACGGGGCAGAGAGTTTTTCAGTTGGAGTACTTGCTGAAACTGGTGTTTTGACTGGATTGTACATTAGAGTTGGCAATCAGTTGATTGCCAATTATTCATATGAATCAGTTGATAGTGCATACGTGACGTTAAACGAATCTCAACTTTATGCATTAAGTTACGCCGCTTCTACCGCCTCTAGTGTTGGATTTTTAGGAACAAACTTCGTTGAGGTAGAATTTGAAGTGACCGGATCTGGCGGGATGAAAATGGCAGGTTTGTCGATACCATATTCAGTATCGATGAGTATAGATTCAAACCAACAATCACCTATGGTATTGGGGATAAATGACGCCAGGGCTACACTATCACCAGTCGGTGGTCAACACCAAATTCCAATTCCGTTTATCGCTGATTCTGCAGGTGGTATTTTGGTGACTTTAGACGGAGTAAACTATTCTTCGGATGTTGAGATAGTTTCCACATATATGGAAGACGAGGTTGCAGTATTGACTCCTAGCCAACATTGGCAAACAATGCACACATCATTCAAAGTGACCGCATCCACTGCTGGATTGGTTCGTCTCGATGTAGTGGGCAGCAATCATCACGCAACTTGGTTGATACCAACCGGGGGCGGCAGTCCAGTAGGTCAAGGGGATAGCGAATTTATTGAATTACATCCAACTAATTGGTTAGATTTTACCCAAAATGGCGATGCTGTTGATGTGGCGGTCAAATACCGTATCGAGCCAGGGTGGGATGATGAAGATTATTTGACCGCATCAACAAGATTAGTACTTGCCAATGGTGTAGTTTCTATTCCCGCATCTCATGCGTGGGGTAGCCCAAATGGTGCGACAAAGGCCTTAGAAAATGATTTAGAAATCAAATCTGTCACCTTTATTACTGACCTTGGAGAATTGCCTTCAGATGAATATTATTTGCCAGCAGGACAACAAATAGATATCTCTATTGATGTTGGATTTGAAGGTCTTACAGGAATTGAATCCTTTGCCCCTGGTGATGCTGTAGTTACTCTATATCATGGTTCGACTGAAATTGCTAATACTACATCTCTAGATGAGGATACATGGAATTTTACTGATGTAGTACCATTTACTAACGGTGTGTTGGATTGGAAGATTGAAGTTAGTCCAATAAATGGTGCTGGGGTTACTGCTGATGCATTATTTGAAAGATCATTCTTTGCTGATTCCGTAGTTCCTTCGGTTTACTGGTCAAGCGTTGCAGCATACGACCATAGAGTACCATCTTCGACCCAAACAATCCAAATCCAAATCACCGATCAACCATTATTGCCTTCTAATGTTGAAGCAATGGTTTGGCGTGAATGGATTAATGATTATGACATGAACGGGCAACCAAGCCCAGATGAATATTCGTCCTTTTCTTCTGTGTTACTACCAAATGACCTTACTGCATTTGTTGGACAATACACCATCTTGCTAGATGATAGCGGCGGTGCAATTGGCGATAAAGTAGCAGTCTATTTGACCGGTAATGACGCGGCAGGGCATCCATTGGAGCAAAATGGTACCGGCGAGGAAGGCGATCATTTATTCATGTATCAACTGAAAGCAGACGGGCCACCGTCTATACCAGCTGCTGCTTTTTCATGGAATGGTGGTAGACAAACTTGGCTTCATCCAATGATTCAGTATGAATTTGATGTATTGATGTCTGAACCAAATGGCGGTTCAGACTTATCTACTGTTGAAGTACAACTTGCATCTCAACAAAACAGTGACCCGCTGCCAATTTCTTGGAATTTCATCACCGGTAATTGTACTACCACTAGCCCTCATTTAGTAATCGATGATTGCGATATGATTGGCCAAAATGGGCCTGCAGGTCCGTATGAAATTGATTTGGCATTGAATGTAAAATTCCATTTGATGTGGACAATTCCAGATTTGGGTGATACCAAGCGTGAACCTAAATTAATCGTAATGGATAGAGCCGGAAATACTGACCAACAAGCATTCCCTACACTTAGATGGCGCTCATCTGGTGACATGTACATCCCAGATGAAACGGTTCAATTATTCATCAATCAGGGGACAGTAGTTGAAGATGGGGCAAGAATCGCTCCTAGCAGTTCGTTTGAAGTTTCAGG
>DUJK01000084.1:33097-36109 GCA_013329925.1 Candidatus Poseidoniaceae archaeon | reverse complement strand
ATCTACTAACCAAGCAAGTCCAGGGTAGGGCCCAGGGTCAATTCCAATAGTCAAAAATACCGAATTTTCGATTCCTCGTAATAGGAAAATAGCAGAATAAACTGCAGATTCTATGCTATCTAAACTTACAGGTATTGACCTACCAACTGTTGGTTGCTCGAGAATTTCAGCCGGTGATGCGAACCATATTGTTGAATGATTAACTATCTCAGTATGGCTATCTATTACCTCAAATTTTAGATTCCTTGATCGTAACGCTTCAATAAGTTTGAATGACAATTGGAAATCTTCGGTACGGATTACCAGCCTCGCCATGGCCTGTCCAATACTTCGGCATCAACAAACCTACCGTATTTTGTTTAATGTGTAAAAGTCAGATTAATTGTTGAAATTATACCGAAGTAATCAAAAGCGCTTGGCATTGATGTTTACCCGTGAGCAGTAAGTATGAGAGAGAACTTCGTCAGGTTCTTGCCGGCTTATCTAAAGGCGTTGAGGCAATAATCAAATCTTGCAATGAGATTGAAAAAACCAAAATGCGCTTAATTGAGAAACGACCATTTTTGGTGGTAAGAGCGGCTGGTTCTGGAATTGAGGGTTCTGGTGATTTACTTGCTCTGAGGGGTGATTTATGTTTCCCAATAGAAGTAAAGTCATCCAAAAAAGATAAACTATACCTATCTGGGAGAACCGTAGATCAGTATAATTCGTTGGTCTATGAAGGAAATCGTTCATCTCTATTGCCTCTGTATGCCTTCCGTCTAAAAGGTGTAAGAGGCGATTCTTGGAGGATTTTTCGAGTTGAAACTGATACCTTACATAGCAAGCTAAGACAGTTAGCGCCATTTATTCCAAGCCTGCCAAAGACAAGAAATGGTAAGCCATACTTGAATTGGAATGATGGGTTAGCGCTAAATGAGTTTATTGCCTTAGTTTGTTCAAAATTTAGCAAAGATGTAGAGCCGCTAGAAACACTACAAAAACGCACTACTGAATTATCTGTAACAATCGAAAAATCTACCAACCAAAATAATAAATTGGCAAAAAGAGATATTCTCGCTGAGTTGCTAAAAAGAAAAGTTGCTTGATTAAAGGTATGGAATTATTAGGATAAATACAATCATACCTAGAAGTGCAAATGACGATATGTTTGAAGCCTTGCTAGAGATATGTTCTATCCACATTGGGTTAATGTCCCAGAATTTTAATTTTTTACCCACTTTCTTTACCGCATTGAGAATTCCTCGCAGCATATCTTTGAACATGTGTCCACCATCAAATGGTACCATTGGAATTAGATTTGTGAAACCTAACAATATGTTAACCCATAATAACCAAAAGAATAAGTTGACGAAAAATAGTAAGCCACTAGTTCCTAAGGTTTGTGCGAATACATTGTCTTCTGCTTCGAGTAATGATTCCTCAAAAGGATGCATTGCAACGCCTTGTAATTCAAATGGAACTATCATCAAACTTAGTGTATGAAGTGGAGCCATTACTGACTTTTGAGCCAAATTACCATCCCACCTAGGCGATAAGGGACCTGCTAACCTGTCGATACCAGCAGTACCGCTAGAGAGCCCTTCAACTCCTAAAAATGGCTGCCCTTCCTCAACACCTATCGATTCTAAATTACTTTTCGACCAACCTAGTTGAAGATAATAATCATACTTATCAGATAAAGTTGCATTTAGTGTCTCAACTTGTCCATCACTGTGTTTAACCGTAAGAGCAATTGTGTCATTTGCGCTATAACCTTCCATAGCATCATAGAAAGCATCGACGTCAGAGATTTGTTGGCCGTCAATAAATTGGATGGTGTCCCACGGTTGAAGACCTGCCTGATAAGCCCCCTCATCTTGTACTATCCCTCTTACGTGGACTCCATCTTCGGTGGCTACGAATTGGCTTGCCAATCCACCCAAAAACATCAAACAAATAATTGCGGCAAAGATGTTGGTTGATGGACCTGCTGCAAACATTCGCATTCTTTCCCTGCTAGGCGCATTAGTCAATTCTTCATATTGTGGTTCAGCAAAGGCTCCCAGTGGTAAAGGACCTAATTGCAGCAACCCAAATGACCGAATCCGCATTCCATGAGCCCTTGCTTGAAGTCCGTGACCGTATTCATGAATCACGAGAGCCACAATGAATGCTAAGGCCCCCCAACCCAAGGGGATTACAGGATTTATTCCAGGTAGAGCGACTAGTTCACTAGCAGAAGGTGGATCCGTTTGCGGAGGACTTAGTATAGCAGTAATGAAAGCTACTACCATCAATATGCCAACCATCAGCATAGAAAATACACAAACCCACAAGGATATTTCCCCATAAAACCGCCAAAAGCCTCGAGGACTTGCGGTTTTATCGAGTAATTTTAGGCCTCTTTTACTCCTAACCATCAATATTACACCAAAAACTCTAGTAGCATTCCACCGGTCAAGTGTACCGTTATTTTCCCAAATCCGTAGTAAAACATACCATACTAGGATCAAAATCATTATTGCCGACCAGTCGAAATTAACTGTCCCCCAGTCAGCAGCCATGCCTAGTCCTGCAAGTCACTTAATTTGAACATTGACAAAACATGAACAAACTTGAAGAAGAAGCGATTGGAGGGGATGATGTGGAACCGCTAAGTGATGATATAGCCGCTTGGTGCTCTGAGACTTGGAGACAGTCTCCTGAAGAAATACTAGAATGGTATGAAGATGAAAACTCTATCCAAGTTTTCATTAAGTTGACGCGAAGTGTTTTGATCGCAGATTTTATCTTTAAACAAGATGCTGCCAACAAGACTACTGATCGAATCGACATTAAGCACCACTTACACATCCCGCTAGATATTTGGAACCCGGGTTCTATTCAAGCAACTAGAATAAATGATGGCCGAGTTAGATTTAGGCATCGTAATTCGGATATTATTCTAGCAGCGAAATTACGCGCCCCTGAGTGGGGGAAAACTGTACTAGAAGACTGGTTGATGAACTTACGAGGAGAGCAACTAAGGCC
>DUJK01000084.1:27890-32732 GCA_013329925.1 Candidatus Poseidoniaceae archaeon | reverse complement strand
AGAAACCTACAGGCTGCTTCCTTGGATAATGCTAATGATGATTTAGAACTAATATCTCATCGAATCACTTCGGCTGAAATTGGTCTAAACCCATTTGAGATCAACACGCTTGAAGAGGAATGATTAACTCAGACGAACTTTGTATCTCTCTTTGCCGTTTACATAAAGCGATATTGATCCAGATGAAGAGACACATATTGCAGCACATTCCGCTAATTGTGAAATCGCTCTAGCGGCTAAATGGCGGCCTCCTTCGCCGTATTTTGGTTGAGTGCCAGCTGGAACTTGGATATACCTTCCTGCATCACTAGCAACACCATCTTTGTTGAAAAATATCGCGCCGTCCAACCAAGCAAACTCGGCCATAGTTTCATGGTTTTCATCTAGTAATATACTCTTTTTTTCCGCATCGTGTCCTTTGAATGGATTGAGTACTAAAGGTGTTGAAAATTTCCTCAACTTAGGTAATGAACCAATTGCAAACAATGCACCGACAGAATGTCCTTCTCTACCTCTAGAGCCGATATGACGTGCTAATTGCATTGCCTTGGTAAGAACCTCTAACTCAATTCCAGTCTCATTAGCCAAACTAGCAAACCTATTGGCACTAAGCATAGTTGTATCAATAGAAAATAATCCGTCGATTGGATCTCCAAGGACCACTAAAATCCTCTCACCGCGAGAGATTCTGCCCTCGCCAATGGCTTGCAAAATCATATCATGTAACTGAGTTAGAATCTGTAGACCCATTGAGGAAAGTGATTCGTCCATTAATTGGACAGATATATTTGATTCATCAAATGACTCTACCACCCTAGATTTACTACTTAGAATAGTAAGTTCGGTCTCCTTTGGAATTACGTAGTAAATTTCCTTAATCTTTTTGACACTATTGGAGATAATTATCACGCTGTCAAATTGTTTCCTATCTGTAGGAAATGCACTGGCGACCAGTTTTGCTAGGTCTACCACGAAACCACCTACTCATTAGTTGTATCAATACCAGGCAATTGATCTTCTGATTCACGGTAAACTGTTCTCATATTGCTAATGAAATTACGTTCCTTAATTACCATAATGTATTCGTTAAAACCTGGATCTTCTTCACCATCGAGGTGTTTGAGCAATACTTCTAAGGTGATTCTTGCACCTTCACGGTGTGGATAACCAAAGATACCCATTGATATCGGTGGTGCAACTATTCTTTTCACATCCTTCATTTCTTTAATCCTGTCAAACAAATTGTGATAAGTCTCTGGAAGGAGTTGCCGTCTAGACTCATCTTGGCTAGGCCGACGGCAATCGGGTCCAACTACATGCAAGATGTGTTTGAAATTATTTGCCAAGTCATATGGTTCTGTTACTACATTATTGGTCACTGCACAAGGTGGAGCGTTGATTTTACGCTTTTCTAAGCAAATATTCCTAGTAACTTGGGTTAACTCTTTGCCTGCCTTAGCATGAACTTGGCCGTCCAAGCCCTCTCTACCTGAAAGACGGTTGTTAGCAGGAGTAATTAGTGCATCACCTGAATGATTCCAAAGATCACCACCTACTACTCGTAACACACCCCATTTGCAAGTACGGGCCATATATAATTCCGGCATCGTACAAGCATGGAGGGCTGTCTTACTTATCAAGTTCGCAAGAATGTTTGATTTTAACATGTATTTTGTTATTAATGCACTAGGCGATGAATACCTCGGAATACTTCATTATCTTCCTAGTACTGGACATAATGATAGCATGGCTGTTGGATATGTACTTGTGAATGTGACTCCGGGAATGGAAATTGAAGCTTATAATAAAATCAAAGGGATGAAACACGTTGACGATATAACAGTGCTGTTTGGCGATTATGACTTAATCATAAAGTTGGTCGCTGATGATTTAGCATCAATTGCCAAAACTGTCGTAGAAACAATCAGACCCGTTCAAGGTGTGCTCAATACAAAAACTCTAGCAGGCGCAGACATTTAATTTAGTGGCTTTACGCATGCTGTTTTTGCTTTTTTCTTCGTTTCGAAAGGCGTGCTGCGTGCCATATGTGGCGCAGTATAGCGGTTTTTCGGCGATAATACTATATACCCGACCAATTTACTTGATACCGGAGGTTATCCAAAATGTCTGATAAGAAATATTTCGTCCTAATGGAGGGCGGACAAGATACGAGCCAAGTATTTGCGAGCAAACAACCACGTGGTGCAGCCCTAAAAGCTGCAACCCGTGGACACACCAGTATACGCCTGCGTGAGCGTGGAACAAAGAGAGTCCACTGCTTCACCGGTAGTATTTCAATGGTTGATAAGCCTGCAAATGGCCCGGCTTGGCTTCCTGACAAGATCAAGAAGGCAAACGTCAAGAAGATCGGAATCGAGCACCTTTGAGTTGCTTACCGAGTCATTTGACTGATTATGAACTAATATATTCCGCGGAATATAACTGCCTCTCTGAGGGTTTCGGCCCTCAGGGAGGCTTTTTTTAATTTTATAGCAATTATAAAATCGTTTTACGGCAACCTAGTGCGACTAGGTTTTAGCCAGCCACCCACCCATAATGCGATTACAATCATCAAAATTTGAGCTATTAATCGCAATATATGCCATATTGTCGCAAACGTCTTACCCTCTAACGGGACATCATTAACCCACATATTGAGATTCGCTGTATAAATCGCCACTAAAAATAACGCCATGAGCATTCCAGAATACTTTCTTGTTTTTGGAATTATTAATCCTAAACCCAAACCGATTTCCATCCCGCCTGTAACTAGCACCCAAAATGTTGGATCACCTAGAATATCCGGTACAATTGGTTCAAACCACTCGGGGTCTTGAAAATGAGCAATTCCCACATTAATAAAAAAAAGCCCTAGAACTATTGAGAGAAGATGTTGTAACAAGACTGTCTTATTCATCCATTATCGCCTTCAATAACGAACTTTCTGTCTTGTTAGTGTACGCCAAATTCGTTGCAGAGGATCGTAGTATCGGTCGACTACTCTTTCTTTTAGTTGAATAATTGCGTCGTCCGTAATTTGAATTCCAGCGGGACAAACCTCTGTACAACATCGGGTAATATTACAATACTCAACACCAAATTCCTTCTTTATTTCTGGAATCCGGTCCTCAAGGTCTAATGGATGCATTTCATATTGAGCAAGTCTGACTAGATTCCTAGGACCGGCAAACTCATCAAACAATGAATGGTCTCTAAGTACGTGACAAGTATTGACGCACAGGAAACACTCTATGCATTCTCTAAATTGTTGCACTCTATCAGCCTCATTTTGATTAAATTCCCAATTCATCTCCTTTGGCCCGTTGATTGGCTTTATTTTTTGCGCCATTTCATAATTCCATGATACGTCCGTAACTAGATCTTTTACGTGCGGAAATGCCTTCATCGGTCTAATTTCAATTGGCTTACCCTCTTCAGTCTCGTCAACAACATCACTCATTCGAGTCATGCACATTAAACGTGGACGTCCATTAATTTCAGCAGAGCATGAGCCACATTTCCCTGCTTTACAGTTCCATCTTACCGCAAGGTCTGGTTCTTGTTCATACTGAATTCTATGAACGCAATCTAAAACTACCATGCCTTCATCTAATTCAATTTCATAGTCAGCTAATTCTGCAGCCTCACCTTCGCCTCTAGTGATAGTGAATTTCTGGTGCTTTCCTTTCAAAGACATCAATTTTCACTTCCAGCTTCTGCCGCTCTTTCGGCAATCATGGCTTTTACTTCCTTAATTGCAGCTTTAAGGTCGTCACGCATCTCTAACTTGGTTTCTTGACGGATTTTAATTTCTCCATCTTCCATGTAAATGATATTGAGCGTTTCTCCCCAATATTCATCATCCGGGACAGGGAAGTCATCTCTTGTATGGCCGCCCCTACTTTCTTCACGAGTCAATGCTGCAAGAGTTGCTGCGTATGAAACATCAACCATGTTTTTCAAATCTAATGCTTGATGCCAACCTGAATTATATTTTCTTGAAGAACCTGGATAAGCAGATTTTCTTCTATTATCGAAGTTTTTCAAATCCTCTACCGCCTCATCGAGTTCTTTTCTTGTTCTGATTATACCGACTTTTGCTTGCATCATATCACGCAATTCGTCATAGATAAGGCCAGGATTTTCTCCCCCTTCATTATTGAATGGTTCGAGCATCTCGTTGATTGCTGCTTCTACTTGTGATTCATCAATAACAGGTTGTGCAAGGTCCTTGGCCCGCTTTGCGGCAAATTCTCCAGCTCGCTTACCAAATACAATCAAGTCGGATAGGGAGTTGCCTCCAAGTCTATTAGCCCCATGTAATCCAGATGCTACTTCGCCACAGGCGTATAATCCTGAAATTGTTGTTTCTTGACTTTCAGCGTTGACGATTACTCCGCCCATGACATAATGTGCAGTAGGCCCAACTTCCATTGGTTCTTTTGAAATATCAACGCCGGCCAATTCCTTGAATTGGTGGTGCATTGAAGGTAATTTCTTGAGAATTGCTTCTTCACCGCGATGTGAGATATCAAGGAAAGCTCCGCCGTGTGGCGAACCTCTGCCTGCCTTTACTTCTGAGTTGATTGCCTTGGCCACTACGTCACGTGTGAGAAGTTCCGGAGGCCTCCTGACGGTGGCTAATTTTCCTGAAACAACCTCTTCTACCCATTGGTCAGACTCTTCAATGGTTTCTGCGTGGTCTCCAGCAAACATTTCAGGAACATAGTCAAACATGAATCTATCCCCTTCAGAATTTGTTAATCTGCCACCTTCACCTCTAACTCCTTCAGTGACCAGAATGCCTCTTACAGAAGGTGGCCAAACCATTCCAGTTGGATG
>DUJK01000084.1:25780-27507 GCA_013329925.1 Candidatus Poseidoniaceae archaeon | reverse complement strand
TCTCCAGTATATTCCCAAGAACCTGAGCAAACTGACCAAACTCTAGTGATTCCACCAGTCGCGAGGACCACAGACTTGGCTGAAAATGCATGGAAGTCTCCGTCAACTCTAGTGTACGCAACACAACCAGTAACCCTATCACCTTCTTTGAGAAGGTGCCTTACAGTATATTCCATAAATATGTCAATACCTTCGTGGATGCCTCTTTCTTGTAATGTACGAATGAGTTCAAGACCAGTAGCATCACCAACGTGAGCAAGTCTAGGGAAGGTGTGACCACCGAAATTTCGTTGGTTGATTAGATTCTGTGGTGTTCGGTCAAATACAGCACCCCATTGCTCTAATTCTCTAACCCGATCTGGTGCTTCTTTAGCGTGGTACTCTGCCATTTGCCAATCAGCAAGCCATTTACTACCCTTCATGGTGTCATGGAAATGTACTTTCCAGCCGTCACGAGGATCGGCATTTTGTAACGCAGCAGCGCAACCACCTTCAGCCATTACAGTATGTGCCTTGCCTAGCAGAGATTTAGTGATAATTGCAGTTTTAGCTCCGCTACGTGCTGCTTCTATTGCGGCGCGAAGACCGGCTCCGCCTGCACCTATCACTACAACATCATATTCGTATTTCTTGTAATCTTCTGTCATATTTTCACCTCAAAAAAGTATCAAGTTCCATTCAGCAAGTTCAGTAAAATACCCTTCATTGTAAGCCAGCACCCATAGATCACCAACAAATACGAAAGCAAGAGATGTCCAAAACCAGAAACCATGAGACCGATTTGCAATGCTCAGTTTGTCAAAAATTCTGCCTCGAATTTTGCTAATTCCGGTCGTCCATCTATCTAGTGCACCACCAGCGAGATGTCTCAGAGCGTGACAAGATGTAACATACATCGTCAGTAAAAATGCCTCTATACCCATAATGAAGGTACCGATTGAGAAGCCATACTGGCCACCTTCAAATGTCAAGGTATGAGTGACATCCCACCACTTAATTGCGATAATAATCATCGCAGCATAGAGGAAATATCTGTGCAAGTTGTTGAGAATAAATACGCGCTTTTCACCTTTGTACCCTAGTTTCTTATTGATATCTGGCTCGTCTACCCAACAAGCTGTTGGGCTGGCAAAAAAAGTCCTGTAGTAGACTCTGCGCATATAATAGCAAGTACCTCTAAATCCAAATGGAATCCACAATACAAGGATCGCTGCATTGACCCAATGCGGATGGTCCCAAGCGGATAAGCCAAATAAATCCCATTCTAGAATGTTAGGAGAGAAGATTGGGGACATAACAGTGCTCCCATCTAATTTGTATGAGATACCAGTATCGTGTAAAAATAATCGCCAAAAAGTATAGATTAGTGCGAATGTTAATGCAAAGCCCATCGCTAATGGCTGAGTCCACCATTTATCGATACGATTGGTACGACCCAGTCCGTTGATTACAGGCAGTTTTATTCCTTCACCCAAAGTTCTCACAGCCTTCCCCCGAGGGGGCGAACATCCTATGCCTAACGCGCACAGTCTTTGAGGTTGATTATTTCACACTGGTTTTCAAATCGCTATTTTCTCTACTACGTCCATTGCTTCTTGCACCATAGTAAAGTTTGCCCAGTATGATTTTGATTGCCACATTTTGATGCCGTCTTGGCCGATTAATTGCACGGTTGGCGTAACTGGATTGCCAAAGCCTTCAACTACCGAAAACTGCGTATTCTCTCC
>DUJK01000084.1:18321-25394 GCA_013329925.1 Candidatus Poseidoniaceae archaeon | reverse complement strand
TCGTTATCATCATTGCCAAATGCCTTCATTACCGCTGCAGGTGATTCAAACTCTGACCATCTGTGCATGCTGATAAGAGAAACTGAAGAAGTATTGATGCTGCCATTATTAATTGATTCACGTAACATGTTGGTCCAATCATGACACCCTGAGCATCCTGCTGCAATCCAAAGCATCAACACTGGTTTGGAAGCTAATTCTTGTTTCAAATCAAATACCAATCCACCATCTTCGGGTCGCTCTAACGTGTCAGCAGTAAATGACAATTGCAAGGGAACCTCAGTCTGTATTGATTGTTCAATTGGTGCTGTGCAGCCACACACAACGATGGTCAAACAAAGCAAAATTGTTAGTATTTTAGGCTGCATGACCTTCACCAGTGGCTTGGTTTCGGTTTGCTGATAGGGAGTCTTTGGCCTTTATTTTTGGTTTCTTAACCTCTTCGAACCAGTTACTGACTCCATTCCAATCAGGGTCTAAGCCAAGATCGGCACAAATCAGCTTACTGCTAATTCTAGCACTTTCAAAAATGGTTGGCAGGCCACTACCAGGATGAGTACCACCGCCAACGATGTACAAATTGTTAGCCTCTTCAAACTTGTTTTGAGGCCTTCTCCACAGCATTTGACCGAGATTGTGTGTCAAATTGAACACAGCGCCTCGATAAATGTCAGAAGCGCCCCAGTCATCTGGAGTAACAATTGTTTCTGATACAATGTGGTCCGCAACATCATCATAGCCTAGTTTTGCCATTTGTTTGATTACAATATCGCGGTATTCGTCCTTTATTTCTTCCCAATTAATCGATTCATGTTGGTTTGGTACCGGAACTAAAACATACAGGGTAGAACAACCTTCAGGTGCCATGTCTGGGTCGGTAACGCAGGCATTTTGTACATACAAAGACGGGTCATCCCAAGTGATTTTGTGGTTGGTGATATCGTTAAGGTTTTCCTCGTAGCGTTGGGATGCGTAGATTTGGTGATGAGGCATGTCTGGATAGGTTTTATCCATGCCGAGATAAAGCATGTAAGTCGAGCAAGAGTAGCCTTTCTTTTCCAGTTTCTTGTCTGACCACTTTTTACGTTTTTCATTTGGTACCAAGGTAGTCATGGCGTGGGCGAAGTCTGCGTTTACTACTACTTTGTCTGCGTAGATAGTCTCGTCTTCGAGTTTAACGCCAACTACGTTTTTTCCTTCATAAATCAGTTCTTTAACCGGGGTTGAGGTTCTTATTTTCGCACCAAAGCCTTCAGCGATCTTTGCTAGTTTTGGAGTGATTGAACCAAGTCCACCTCTAGCATGGAATATACCGTGTTCATACTCTAAGAAAGCTAAAATCGTGAACAAGGAAGGTGCGTGAAATGGACTCATGCCGAGATATTTTGTTTGAAAAGACATGGCTAAACGAATTCTTTCGTCATCGAAGTTCTTTCGCAAGTCGCTTGCTACTGATGCCCATGGCTTCAACACCTTAGCAACTCGCAAGGCTCTTTTAGTGAACAGATTAGAAGGACCTGTCCACGGTGTTTGTAGACATTGTTTAGACAAATTTAATTTTTGGCGGTTGTCTTTGACGTACTTTTCGAATCCACGGGCGTTTTTATCTCCAGATAGTTCACGGATTCTTTCGGTCATCAAATCTAAGTTACTGGTGGCATTGATGTGCCCTCCTGCGCCAAATACCAGACGGTAAGAAGGGTCAATCAGCGGCATTAGTTCTAGTTCCTTGTGGGCGTCTAATCCAACAGCTTGGAAAATTTGTTCAATAACTTCTGGGTAATGGAAGAAGGTCGGACCACGATCGTAAGTAAATCCATCTTTGTGGACTAATTTGGTTCTGCCACCAACTGCGTCTTCTTTTTCGATTACTGTTACATCGACTCCGGAGTAGGCCAGTAGCATTGCACTTGCTAGTCCACCGGGTCCAGCGCCGACGATTATAGTTGTAGGTTTAGCCTTGGCTTGCATGTTACATGTCTAATCAGACTGACATATAAAGAAGAGTTTAATTCCGTGATATAAAGGTGAATAATCAACCTTCTATGCGGCGTTTAATCACAGATTTTTTACCAATTTTACCGCAGATTGAAGCGCACCCTCAACACTACCATGGTAAGTGTGGTCGCCACATTCAAGATTTTGGTTATTCAAATCAATCTTTGCAAAATCGCTAGCAGATAGTTCAGGCAGAGCGGCGGCAATATGCTGAATGTCGAGAATGTCCCATGACTCTACTTCTCCACCAAACCATTCGGTTAATTCTTTAACGACCGAACTTGCTATCTGTTCTTTGCTATTGATTCCTTTTTCTTGGGCATGCTCGCCGACAATTGTCACGGTAATCAATGACTTGTCCACTGGTGCGTAACTTGGTTGAATGTCCGAAGGCACCGCTAAATGTGAAATTAATTTATTTTGAGTCTTAACATTAGAATTCAGCATAATGTATTTGCCCTTCACAGGAGATTTGGGAGCAGAAAAATGTACAGTCCATACCGACCTAGTTATCTTTCCTGCAGACTCCTCAAAGGCTTTTATTACCCGGGAATATTTCTGCACTTTTCCACCAATCGTGATTTCCCGATCATTGATTATTTTTACATCTGCACTGAGAGTTAGTTTGGTATGCTCTAGTTTGTTAAACAAGTAATTTGGTACAGCAGAAATACCTTGCTTGGGTAAAACCATATCTCCTCTGGACATATTCTTAAACACAAATTTGAACATACGAGCGTCGGTTCTTAAGTTTGATTCAAGAAATATACCGCCAAAAAGAGGTAAAAAAAATCTGTCGATAAATGACTGAGAAAAACCCCTCGAAACTAAAAAATCTTGCGTACTTTGTCCGTTTTGGGAAAAAATATCCTCATCTTTAGTTCGCATGATGTGCCAACGTAGTAATCCGACTCTAAGCAAATTAAATGGTGATGTGAAAAAACTAATTGCGCCTTTTATGCCTCTTAACGGACGGCGGAACGGGTCGGCAAAACACCAAATTTTTGATTTCTTTGGACGGGATTCAATCACCAGTGCACCTGGTTGGAATGACTGGCAATTCATTGCTTGATAATCAAAAACTGAACTCGCTAATGGATAACCTGTTTGTAATACATGAAATCCGTGGTCAAGAATAAAACCCGACTTCTCTATGGTGGCCATTCGACCACCAACTTTGGAGGATTTTTCAAACAGGTCAACTTCGTAGCCCTTTTTCTCCAACAGATATGAACAGTAAAGGCCAGATATACCGGCACCAATTACTGCGACTCTCTCACTCATTGGACCACTCATGCAGAGGCTGCGTCAAGACCTAATTTAAATTTGAACTCGTCTAAGTATGGACCCATCGATTTAATCAACAGAGCATCTGGGTGGGTTCTAATTACCAAGCCGTCTAAATACATCAAGGCTCTAATTATTGGGAATGCCTCTTCGCCAAACTCGGCATTGGCCAATTCAACAGCCGCTCGCACAGTCTGCATCATCACTCTAGTCAAGCTTTGCTCACCAACAGGTTTCTTTTCAAAATCCAAATAAATCTCGCTCATTCTACTCATGTATTTTTGCATTTTTTTACCGGTTGGCTTCTTGTGTGTCATATCAAGCAGTGCAATGAAAGCCTCTTCTAATTCTTGTTTGGAAAGATGTTCAAAAAAATTGAATAGTGACCGGTTGACAAATTCTGGGGCATGGCAAATAGCACCGTTGTCAATGAAGACAAATTTGCCATCTTTATCGATTATACAATTACCTGGATGAAGATCACCATGGAACGTCCCAATTCCAAATAGATATGCGCCATGAATTCTAAACAATTCTAACAGAGTTTCCCACTTCAGAGATTTATTTTCAATACCCTCTTCCAAAGACATTCCTTCAATAAATTCAGAAACAAGAACATTTTCGTTTGATATCTCGGGATAATATTCGGGAAATCTAAGCAAAGGTGTCGGAAAATCTTTCGAGATCTCCTGTTGGATTTTGGCCAATTCATTAGCGCCTAGGATTTCATTACGCAAGTCAAGTTCCCTGGTAGTGTAATCTGCGACGTGGTTTAACAAAGCCATTGGATTACCAACTTTTCTCAACCTTGGCGATAGTACCAAAAAAATACGTAACCATGACCGCATTCGGTCTACCTCTTTGCGAAATTTGACAGCATTTGCCTGCTTTACGAATTTAATCACCACTTGGTCACCGTTGAGTAGTACTGCCCGATGAACCTGTCCAACTGATGCTGCTGCCAGGGGCTTTTCTTCGATAGATTTGAATTTATCAAAAAACCCTGGAATTGCTTTGCTTTTTAGCGTCGTTTCCCAATCTTCTTGAGGAATAGATGCTGCATGTTGGTATAATTGTTGAAGTTGTTTGCACTTTTCTTCTCCCAGTAAATCTGGCCTTAGTGCAAAAATTTGAGCGAGTTTTACCGCCATCAATCCTTGCTTTTGAATCCAGTCCAAATCAGCAGGTTTTTTGCGCATTATCTGGCGCATGAACCTAAAGAATGTCAGCATTCGCATGGGTTACAATCCATGCTTTGGGTTTATCAAACCGTGTATAACTCAGTCTTCGCTCTCATCGACAAAAATAAGCGTATAGCGCCATAGTTCGTCTTCACCTTGAGCTGTTTCTCGTCTAATTCTTACATTGCTATCCTCTGGATATCTCGAACGTAAAGCGCCTTCAATAATTCCATCGTCTAGTTCCCAAAGAGGAAGTACATCGGCTTTTTCTACTGGCGGATGAGTTAAATTTACTTTAATGTGGAAGAATGGAACTGTGTCATATTCAAGTTCTCCTAGTCCTGCATATTCCCACCAATCCATTAATTCGCTGAGGAATTCGACATGCCCATCGATATTACGGAGGCTGAAGGCTAGTTCTTCGCCGATTCGATGACCAACTTGTCTTAGCATGGTTTTGATATCAATACCAAGTTGATGTAGACTAAATACTGTACCATCTTGTAAAGCGGCCCTTGCTTGATTTATTTCGTTGCTGGATGCTAGAAAAGATTCCGGATTAAATGGCGTGTCTTCATCAGGCAATTCACCACTAAAGTCTAGTGCATCTCTAAATTGTTCCAAGAAAGAACCTTGGCCGACGGTCAGTCTGAGAGGGTCAACAATTCTCTCTTCAGTAAATCGTTTCTTGGCGCTGCTGAAATCAACAGCACGATTCCAAATTGCCATCATGAACTCGTAGTGTGAAGCAGCAAAGACTTCGGATGATACCACCAATGCAGCATCCTCTCGCCCTCTTCCAACAGGGTTTTGTTCAACAAACAAAAACTGAATAACGTCGCTGTGGTCTTTCAAGACACCCAATGAGTTAACTTCATCTGAGTGACGAATCTCTATCGAGTCATGTAATTGATCAAAGAATTTTACAGTTCTTTTGTCTAACTGCGCAAGCACTTTGATTATCACTCCACGTTCGGCAGCTGAGTTGACTTCGTCAATAGAAGGTGATCTGCACATGTGTAGAATTCCATACTTGCCGAGGAAGAGAACTAATTGACCATCTGCTTCGTTTGACAGTTCTCCAATTTTCTTCTGTATGTGGTCTCGGCCTTTTAATACGGCGAATTTAGCACTTGCGTCACCCTGCTGTGCTTCGTTTTCAAGCGCATCATCTGTTGCACCTGACATGATTTTTTCGAATGCTTTGGTAGTACGGTCAATCCTCGATCTTTGATTTTTGATCAATTTTTTGAATAATACTGGTAGGGATGAACATGAAAACTTCATTGGCCTATCTGCTGTAACATTGACCAGTCCTATTTGAGTTAGCCTTGAGAGCGAATTGTATGCATCAAGTCTATTTGTACCAAGTTTTTTTGCCAGATCACTAGCTTTTAATTCCTTTGAGGATGATAAAAGCACTAGGGATTTTGCCTCTCTATCTGTTAGGCCTGCTTCTTCGAATAATTCTACCCAGTCCATTCACTCACCATCTGAAGATAACTTACTCAAGGTATTCAGGATTTTTGCAACGTGTCTTCGAGGTCTAAACAACCAGTCGTAACAGTAGTGAATTTCCCTGTCCGGAGCAACTAAAAATGAAGATTTACCTGGGAATTTGCCTAAAAATAAAGGGACTCCGTAAGCTTCTGAAACTTCTCTTTCTGGGTCACTAAGTAGAGGGAATGGTAAATCCAACTCTTCCTTAAACCTACGATGATCCTCAACAGAATCTTCGCTAATACCGATAATTTCCACAGGAGGTGTTAATGATTGAAACAGTTCATATTGCTCTTTGAAATTCAAGCATCCACGCTTGCATGTAGGGGATCCATCTTTTGCATAGAAGAACAAAACTTTCCACTTATCGTCATAATCTGCAAGAGATATGCTTTCACCGGTACTAGACTGTAGGGTGAAATTGGGGGCTGTTTGACCAATTAGTTGCTTAGACATTCTGTTACCTCGGTTTACAGGCAGTAATTCTATCCATTAAAAACGAATGGGAGGATGTGGCCCATCCTTTTTGCTTTGGTAGAAAGGTAACCTTCATTAAAAGAGCCAATTCCTTCGATGTGAGAAATTCTAGTTTCGATGCTAATACCGTTTTCTACCATACCCTTTATTTTGAGTGGATTATTAGTCATCAATCTAATCTTGGTCACTCCCACTCGCTTAAGCATCTCGGCGCAAAAAGAATAATCTCTTGCATCAGCAGGATGGTTTAGTATTGTGTTAGCATCAAGAGTGTCATATCCTAGATCTTGTAAGGAATATGCCTTGATTTTTTCATTCAACCCAATTCCTCTGCCTTCCTGGCGCATGTAGACTATTGCGCCACAGCCCTCTTCTTGCACCTTTTGCATTGATGCTTTGAGTTGAGGGCCGCAATCACACTTCAATGAAGTGAAGGCATCCCCTGTCAGACATTCCGAATGAATTCTAATCAGAGGGGTGGTTGTTTTGTCTTCTAAGCCTACTGATAGTAGGGTGTGTTCTGAGCCATTCTCGTCGACCATCACACGGATTCTAAAGTTTCCATATTCAGTCGGTAAAAATGCGTCAGCTTCAATTTGCATTGGGTCAATGGTTCCGCTTTCCATGAAC
>DUJK01000084.1:0-17908 GCA_013329925.1 Candidatus Poseidoniaceae archaeon | reverse complement strand
ATGGCTAGCGTAAGATGTGACTTAGGTGTCGCAGCAGTCATTGTGAAAGACAACTCAGTATTGTTGGTAAAAGAGGCTACAGGGAGATACTCGGGCCACTGGGGTTTGCCGAAAGGATATGTCGACGACGGAGAACTTCCCAGAGATGCTGCGCTACGAGAGTTGCGCGAAGAGTGCGATGTAGATGGAACAGTAACTGGCATCTACGCCATACGTGAGAACCTCACTGAGATTGGCCCTGCGGTATTTATCGCCTATAGTGTAGAACTAGCACGAGGTCAAATACCAGTCGCCTCCAGCGAAATTGAGGAAGCCAAGTTCATCGATGTTGACAAATTCGACGACCTAAATTGGGTAAGCAACGCAATGAAGTCGATTGCAACAAACGCATTAGCCCAAACTCCGTTTTCTACCCTCGATTATTCAGACCAACGTGGATATCCATACTTATTACATCAAAACGGAGGCGTGAAACAATGAACGAACGCCACTCAGATAGAATTAGGTCAGTCAATGACAAACCGGTGAATGAAGACGGTGAGTTCATCATCTATTGGATGATTGCTACGAGGAGATTCAATTACAATTCATCACTGGAATTCGCAGCGCAACTTGCAGTAGAACACGATGTGCCTTTATTGGTAATCGAAGAAATATCGACTAGCCATAGATTTGCCAACGATCGAATTGCAACATTCATGATTCAAGGAATGGTTGAGAATGTATCGGTTTTTAGGGACAACAACATCCGCTACATACCGTGGGTTGAAACACCATTGAGCGGCCCGATTGGCCTGCTAAAGGAAGTATCTAAAAGAGCTAAAATAGTAGTTAGTGATGATTTTCCTACCTATTATCCTAGCAGGGCAATAAATGCTGCCAGTAAATCCGTCCCGGTCAAAATGTATGCGGGCGACTCAAATGGAGTAATACCAATGTCGTGGACTGAAAGCGCTCACACCACAGCCCACGGATTTAGACGCTGGATACATGCCAACTTCAGCCGCTGCCCTGAAACCTGGCCCAAGCAAAATCCAATCCCTAAAGATGCCAATTTGATGATGAGTGATAAATTATTTAATTCCGTCATGAAAAATTGTTCGGTTAAACTTCCACCGTTTGAATGGCTGTGGAGATGTTCAGAAGGAGGCTCAGTCGGCAAAAAAGCACTATCTGCTATAGATATCGATCACTCTGTTGGACCTGTTAGAATGGCTCAGGGTGGCAGAAATACTGCAATGAGAAAATTATCACACTTCCTAACCGACCGTTTAGAAAGATACCACTTAGATAGAAACAATGTCGAAAATCCAGCCGTCAGCGGATTATCACCTTGGTTGCATTTTGGACATGTTTCTTCAATTGAAATAGTTGAGAAAATACTCAAGCAAAACGATTGGGCACCTGACCACATAAACCCGTCTCGAAAAGGATCGAGAGAAGGATGGTGGGGGTTGTCTGCGGGCGTAGAAAGTTTCCTTGACCAAATAATAACATGGCGAGAACTTGGTTTCAACAACGCATATCACAACAAGGACCACAATAAATTTGAATCAATCCCAGAATGGGCAAAAAAGACATTAGCAGAACACAGTGATGACGAACGTGTATTGTACACCTTCGACCAAATTGAAAACGCTGAAACCCATGATGAAATATGGAATGCGGCGCAAATTCAACTAACGCAGACTGGTATCATCCACAACTATTTGCGAATGTTATGGGGTAAGAGAATTCTCGAATGGGCAGCCACTCCAAAGCAAGCTGCTAACTGGATGATTGAACTAAATGACAAATATGCTCTTGATGGAAGAGATCCGAACTCCTATACTGGAATATTTTGGGTTCTAGGAAGACATGATAGAGCATGGGGGCCAGAGCGAGCCATATTTGGCAAAATAAGATACATGTCTTCAGAGAATACTAGGAAAAAAATGAATCTAAAACCATATCTCCAACAATACAGGAGTAGATAGAATGAGTATCATCTTCGAACATAAAACTGAAGTTGAAAATACCATTGAAGAAGCATTTGCATGGCACGAAAGAAAGGGCGCATTTAGGCGTCTAATGCCCCCATGGGAACTTGCTGAAGAGGTACGTGCTGATGATAACTTAGAAGAAGGATCTCAAAGAATCTTCAGATTTCCAATGGGGCCAATTAAGATGAGTTGGGTTGCAGAGCACACAGGATACAATCCGCCGCATTCATTTGAGGATAAGATGCTAAAAGGACCGTTCAAGTCTTGGCATCACACCCACAAATTTGAGGCAGTGGGAGATAATAATGCCTTAATTCATGACAAAGTTCACTACAAATTACCTATGGGTTTCTTAGGTAATCTAGTCGCTGGCAGAATGATAAAGAAACGGCTTCAAAGAATGTTTACTGCCAGAGAAATTAGACTTGAAAGAGATTTGAAACGACATGCAGATTTCGCTGATAAACCGCGTAAAAAAATCCTCATTGCTGGCTCATCTGGACTGATTGGTCGCCAATTAGTCGCGTTTTTGGATACTGGCGGTCACGACGTATGGCGACTTGTTAGAAGAAAGGCCAAGAAGGGTGAAAAAGAATTAGTTTGGAACCCAGATGCTGGGACAATTAATCATGATGTTTTGGAAGGATTCGATGCTATAATCCACTTGGGCGGTGCGGGAATTGGCGACAAGAGATGGTCGAAAAAACGCATGAAATTAATCGAAGAAAGCAGAACCAAGAGCACTGCCTTGTTGGCAGATGCCATCACGCAATTAAACAAAAAACCTGAGGCTTTCATAGTGGCAAGTGCCGTTGGTTGGTACGGTAATCGAGGCGATGAAGAGTTAGATGAAACGTCTACACCTGGTCAAGGCTTCCTACCGGAAACCTGTGCTAGATGGGAAGAAGCTTGTCAGGCTGCCCGTGATGTTGGAGTGCGAACCATTAATCTGCGAACCGGTATTGTCTTGGATGCTACTGGTGGTGCGTTAGGAAAAATGTTGCTTCCAGCAAAACTTGGTGCTGGAGGTCCAATCGGACGAGGAAGGCAATGGTACAGCTGGATATCTATGGACGATCAAATATATTCAATCCATCATCTGTTAATGAAAGATGATTGTGAAGGTGCCTACAACATTGGATCACCAAACCCAGTACAACAAAAGACGTTTGCCAAAGTTTTGGGCAAGGTTCTGCGACGCCCAGCCTTTATGCCTACTCCTCCTCTAGGAATATGGTTCTTATTTGGTAAAATGGGTGTTGCTTTGACTACGGAGAGCACAAAAGTTCTACCAAAGAAATTGGCTTCTTCGGGCTACAAGTTTGAACATGAGAACTTAGAAGATGCCTTGAGAGACAGTCTAGGTTTGTGGAAATAATTTGGTCACAAACTAGAAGTTCAGTCTTGGCTTTCTAATGATACCGAGAGCAAATTGAATTTTACGATATAGACTCATAGTCAGTCTTCGAGTAAATACATCACCATTTCTTTTCATAGCTTCTTCAAGAATTGCATCATAAGCAGCACACATTACGGATGGTGAGTATCTAGCATCTTTGTCGAGTAACGATAACAATCCAACGGCATTTTTTCGATGAGCCATAACATGGTCGAGATAATGTCGCATAAATTCTTGCCAACCTTTTGAGGTTGGCAGATTTTCCGAAGTTAGGTCTTCATTGGATAAACCAAACTTTGCTAGCTCTTCACTAGGAAGATAAATACGACTTCTGCTGAGATCTTCTTGAATGTCGCGTAGTACATTTACCATCTGGAGATAAATACCCATCTCAACAGCATGTCGCCTCGCGTTTGGGTCGTTGTACCCGTATATTTCTACTAAGCACAGCCCGACGGTTGATGCGACGCGGTAACAATATTGGCGTAAATCTTCGAACCTTTCGTATTTGGCTGCATACAAGTCATCTTCCATGCCGAAAATCAATTCTCGCAAGTGGTCTAATTCTATTGGGAACTTCTTGATAACGTCAGATAGTGCTATGAAAATGGGTTCATCGACCGGCTCGTTATTTTCAATCGAATCTAAGTTGGTCCTAAACCATAGTAAAGCGGTTAATTTTGACAAGTGATCTGCATCCTGATTTAGCGGTTCAGACTGCTTGTCTGTTGATAATTGGATACTGCGATCTTTGGCTTGAACAACTAGGTAGGATAAATCTCGGTCTGGCAGCCAATCTCCATCGACTATATCGTCGACTCGGCGACAGAATGCGTAAAGTGCATTGACTGCCTGACGCTTATGAGTTGGTAAATGTCTGAAAGAACGAAAGAATGAACTTGATGCATTTCTGGCAATTGTTTCACATGAGGAGTAAGCATTCGCAAGCTTATCAGCCATAGTATCTCTTTCTTGTCCGAGTTGAAATATCGATACCACTTAATCACCAGTCATTGCACATTGCCAACATTTCAAGCCATTATTATTGCTATATCAACTATAGTATTCTACCCAACTAAGATGTGTAAGAAAATCACGCAAGTTGTGCCCAATCTACTTCTGCTTCCACTGCCTCAATTTCATCGACATCCATCTGTGCAAGTTGTAATTTTCCAGATAATTCGTCATTTACTGCATGCCAGTAAGAATATGCTTCAATAACCCAAATGCCGGACTCTCTAGTGCCATTTCCAGAGCCCTTTACTCCACCGAATGGCAAATGAGCCTCTGCACCAGTTGTGGAATTATTTATTCCAGTCATTCCAGCCTTAATGCCAGTTTTGTAACGATATGCTTCTAGGCGGTCATTGGTGTAAATTGCTGAGGACAAACCGTATGGGCTAGCATTGGCAAGATGGAGAGCATGATCAAAATCTTTGGCCTTGACTACAGTCACTGCTGGTCCAAATATCTCCTCATGGAAACATTCCATATCCTCTGTAACATCAGTGAAAACGTGCGGCCACATGAACACACCATCGCTTGGATTACCCATGAAATTTTCCGGTTGGTTATCTGTAGTGATTTCTCCTTGGCCCCAAATTTGAGTTGCTCCAGAAGACTTGACCATATCAAGGCCAATCATGAAATCCTTTGCATATTTTTCCGACAGCATTGGGCCGTATAGAACATCTTTGTACACCGATGAATCGCCAATGCGAGTAGACTTGACTTTCGCCATGAATTTCTCCATAAACTCGTCATAAATTCCTTCATGAACAATGAGATTACCAAGGCTTGTGCATCGTTGCCCAGCAGTTCCAAAAGCACCCCAATAAGCACCTGCAACCGCATTGTCTAGGTTAGCAGACGGCATTACAACCAATGGATTCTTACCACCTAATTCTAGAGAACAAGAAACTAAATTTCGACCGCATACTTCCCCAATCATTTTCCCAACCTCGGTTGAACCTGTGAAAGAAATTTTGTTGACCAGCCCTTCATCAACTGCATCAACTAGATACTGGCCAGCACCGCTACCTTTACCATGAACAAGATTGATTACGCCATCTGGCAAACCTGCTTGATGCATAATTCGTGCTAGAGCAAAGGAGAGCAGGGGAGCATCTTGTGGACTCTTCCAAACGCAAGTATTACCACACATGATAGCGGGAATCATCTTCCAAAATGGTACTGCTGAGGGGAAGTTACTGGCATTGATTATGCCACAAACTCCAAGGGGTCTGCGATAAGTGAACAGTTCTTTATCTGGCAGTTCTGAGTTTACTGTCTGGCCATACAATCTTCGGCCTTCGGATTGGAAAAACAAACAGGTATCAATCGCTTCTTGTATTTCGCCACCAGATTCTTTCAAAGTTTTACCAATCTCCCTTGTTTCAAGCGCTACGAGATCGTCTTTATATTCCATTAGCAAACGTCCCATGTTACCAATTATTTGGCCTCGAGTGGGTGCTGGAGTAGCAGCCCAACCAGTAAATGCTTCATGAGCTGCAGCAAGTGCCGAGTGGATATCTTCCCGAGTTGATAGCGGAAATTCGCCTAGGCAATCTTCTAGCAAGGCAGGGTTTTTTGATTCAAAGGTCACTCCATCACTTGATGAGGTCAATTGACCATTGATGATGTTATATCCTCTAACCGATGGTTTTCCATTCGGGTTTTCTCGGGCGATAAATTCCAATCCTGTTCCTAAAACATGAACCATGGTCAGCCGACCTAAGCCCGACTATTGAAGATAATGGTCATTATTGATAATTCTTAATTTGATATGTTTAAAAAGACCGAGATAATACCCACAACTACCTCGAGTACGGGCTATGAGTATAGAAACTATAACCACAGCCGATGATTTGGAGCGATTATTATGTCAGGTCAAAATGAAACTATCTCACTAACGGTAGAGAAGTCTATACCATCAGATGTTGGACACGGTAGAGCGAGAATCTCAGGAGATTCGGGACTTGACTTGAAGCCCGGAGATATTGTACTAATAAAAGGGGAAAAGCGTTCCACTGCTGCCATATATTGGCGTAGCAGACCAGAGGATAATAAGATGGCAATCATCAGAATTGACGGTATAATAAGGAAAAATGCCGGAGTTAGTCTTCGAGACAAAGTCACCGTTTCAAAAGTAGATGCTGAAGAGTGCAAAAAACTGGTAATCTCTCCAGTAATGGCCAACAAACAGAAAGTAAAGTTCGGACCTGGTATCGAAGGCTTTGCTCGCCGTGGTCTACAAAACCGTCCAGTAGTACAAGGTGACAGAATTTTCATTCCGGGAATGACCCTTTTCGCAGAGGCACTACCGTTTGCCGTGGTACAGACAACCCCAAAAGGAGTGGTAAAAGTAACCAATGATACAGATATTGTTATCAAAGACGAAGCAATTGATGACGATGACATCGGTCAATCAGAGGGAATCACTTACGAGGATGTCGGGGGTATAGGCCAACAATTGTTGAAAGTTAGAGAAATGATTGAGCTGCCGCTCAAGCATCCAGAGTTATTCCGTAGACTTGGAATTGACCCACCAAAGGGAGTTTTGCTTCATGGGCCTCCAGGTACCGGTAAGACGATGATCGCCAAGGCTGTTGCTACCGAAACCAATGCTCACTTTAAGAGCATCAATGGCCCAGAAATCATCAGCAAATATTACGGTGAATCAGAAAAGCAACTTAGAGAGATTTTCGATGATGCGGCAGATAATGCACCAGCGATAATTTTCATTGACGAAATAGATTCAATTTGTCCAAAACGTGAAGACGTTAGCGGAGAAGTTGAACGCAGAGTAGTAGCACAAATGTTGACTTTGATGGATGGTATGCAGGGCCGTGACAATGTTGTGGTGATTGGGGCAACCAACCGACGTGATGCATTGGACCCAGCACTGAGAAGGCCAGGCAGATTTGACAGAGAGATTGAGATTGGAGTCCCTGATAGAGACGGCCGTAGTGAAATTATGGATGTACACACAAGACAAATGCCGATTTCCGAAGATTTTGATATTACTTGGATTTTAGACAATACTTACGGGTTTGTTGGAGCTGACCTTGCAGCATTAGTTAGAGAAGCGGCAATGAAAGCACTTAGGAGATACTTACCAGAAATCGACTTAGAGGAAGAGACAATTCCTCCTGAAGTATTAGAAAAGATGGAAGTATGTATGAGCGATTTCCAACATGCAATCAAGGACATCGAACCTTCTGCACTTAGAGAAATATACGTTGAGGTTCCTGAAGTTACTTGGGAAGAAATCGGCGGATTAGAGGAAGTCAAAAGCAGACTGAAAGAATCGGTGGAATGGCCGCTCACTAAACCTGAGTTGTTTGAACACTTTGGCATAAAGCCACCCCGAGGAATCGTAATGTTTGGTGCACCTGGTACGGGTAAGACTCTACTAGCAAAGGCAATCGCTAACGAAGCCCAGGCTAATTTCATTAGCATCAAAGGCCCAGAAATGATCTCTAAATGGGTCGGAGAGTCTGAACGAGCAGTCCGTGAAATCTTCAAAAAAGCTAAACAATCATCGCCCTCGATAATTTTCTTAGACGAGTTTGAATCAATTGCGAACATGCGTTCTTCCAACTCTAGTGAAGGAAGCGATGTATCTAATCGAGTAGTCAACCAACTTTTAGCAAGCATGGATGGTGTTGAATCAATTGATGGAGTTATTGTAGTGGCAGCTACTAATCGTCCAGAGATGATCGATCCTGCTTTACTAAGAAGTGGTAGATTTGAGCGCGTATTACATGTTCCTCCGCCCGACATAGGCGCTAGAGAGGCGATATTCAACATACACTGCAAGGGTATGCCACTGTCTAAGTTCTCTCTCAAAGACATCCTAAAAGGATTGGATGGATTTACCGGGGCAGATATTGAAGCGGTTTGCCGTGAGGCGGCGCTAATCTGTATGAGGGCTAACAAAAAGAAAGTCACTAAATCCCACTTCGAAGAAGCAATTGGCAGAGTAAGGCCTACGGTAACCCCAGAAATGTTAGATTATTATCAGAAAATGGAAGCAAGACTTACCTCTGGAATGTCAAATATCAGGCGCTCGAAAGACTTCTCTCACGGCATTGAAACAATGTGAGAATAACTTAGTCACCGACGCATTGAAGGAGTAAACAACACTCATCTTGTCATACGGGGTAATCACAGATGGCTATATTCGCAAATGAAATATTTGGCAGAGATGTAGTCGATTCGCATAATGAAAAGCTCGGGGAAATTCGGGATTTTGTGATTGACAAATCATCCGGTTCGGTAACTCAAATTGTCGTTAAACTTGAAGCGAATTTGGACCCCGGGATGCTACCTTGGGAATGTCGCAATGGATTGCTAAGTATCCCAATTGATGACGTATCAAGAATCTCAAATAGGTTACATTTACGAAAATAACGGACAATGAGCATTTTTGCCTCAACAATAGACAACATTCTAAACCAAACGCCGAGCGTGTAGTGTCGGAATTACGCTCTAGTAGGTGCTGATATGGTTGACTGGCGAGAAATTAACTATCGAAGATACGGCCTTCAAGCCGCATTTTGGTCAGTTATGTTTGTCTTGTTACTGATGATTTTGAGTAATTTTGTCAATTTATCAAATACCAATCAATTATCTGCCTATGATGATGATTGGAATGACATGTCGGCATTCCGCCAAGACATCAAAGATATGGGTGTTGAGACTAGATCACTAGTTAGCAGCCCGCTGCTATTAGCAGATATTGAAGACCCACGAAACACAACTTATGTTGTTGCTGGAGTTGAAAGAGATACTTTATCGCTGCCACAATTTGATGATGACGGATTTATTACGATAGCATCTGATGATGGTTATTCACCCTCAGAGGTTGAGGCGATTGTTACTTTTGTTGAAAATGGCGGAACAGCAATCATTCTAGAAGATTATGGATTTGCTGGCACTATTGCAGAAGCTTTTGGGGTGCGGTACAACGGCTATCAGTTATTTGATACAACTTATGTTCCTGAACTTAATTTCAATTACATATGGATGTGTGTACAAACCACTCCTTGTAGTATGAATGGCAGTCAGATAGATACAGACTCTCTTTCAACTCACGAAAGATGGGCGGATACATCATCTGCATTGAGTGCACACCCATGTGCAATTGCTGATGGTCAAGCCGTCTCATTGGAAGATTCAGGAGTATGTTCGCATCATTGGGCTGATGGTGAAATCGCATATAATGGCACATATAGAGTACTGCTAAACAATATTACTGCATTGGAATTGATTCCAAATTCAAATAATCCTCTTCCTGAACTTGCAATACGATCGGTAACCAGTAACGAAGCAAGTATCGACGTCAATGGCGATGGAAAACTGGTGGTAAGTGCGGTACAAAGTGAAGAAACCCCAGACCTATATGGAAGATTCAACCTAAGCATTGAAGCTTGCGCAAAGTCCACCTGTAATCCCGATGATGGTGGTAGGGTTTTCTTTGTTGCAGATGGTTCTCCTTTAATCAACGCAATATACGATTACTCTGGTTTTGCAGAGGGTGAATACGGCCCAACGGATACCGAAATTCCACCGAATGACAACAGAAAGTGGGCCTTGGATATTATTGCCGAGGCATTGATGACCAGCATCCAAGATGATGGTTTGGAACCATCGGAAAACGCAATGGTAATTTTTGATGAATCAAGACACCCACAGAATGCAGTATTAGCAGATTCATACAACACAATTTATTTCTTGTTAGTATACTTCACTGGAGAAGGTTTGGCTATGTTAGTATTATTCCTAATCCTATTCATTTCGTTTGAGGCAGTCTTAATCAGAAAGAAAGACCCTGATAATTGGCGACATGTCTTTTCAATTATTTACTATGGCTTTGGTGATGCAAATAGGTATCCTTATTATTCGAAAGTGGAGAAGATTAGACAGGTATTTCTCTCAAAGGTTAGAAATCAAAATGGCCTTACTCGAGAAGAATTCCATGCGATGTCAGCCAGAGAATTAGTTGCGCTAATTAATGACCCTACTTTAGCAAAATTTGCTATTGAGCCAAGTAAGTACTCTCTAGAACAAACTGTATCGATTGTGAAGCGTGTCAAAGCATGGGGACGGCGGTGATAAAATGTGGACGAGAAAAGCTGCATTCACATTTACCGGAGGCATTGCCCTAATTCTTATTGGAATGATGATATCAAATAACCAAATGATGATTCTTGGTTTAGCATTGATTGCTTTTATCGTGGTAAATTCTTGGATTTCCGGACACGGTGATGTTGAAGTACAGCGAACATTATCTGCAGATAATCTCTACAAAGGTGACGATCTTTATGTTGAATTGCTCATCACCAATCGGTCAAACCGTAAAACTCAACTGCTCGAAGTGTATGATAATATACCTCACGAGATGAAACTAAGAAGTGGGCTTAATCAAATGCGCCTAAACCTTAGCCCGGGAGAAAGTGCTAGAATTCGCTACGTCCTTCGTTGCCCTTTGAGGGGACATTACTCAATTGGACCCGTGTCGTTAAGGTCCAGAAATACCTTCAACCTAGGAGTCGAAGAAATGTTCGTTGACCATCATAGTGACATTGTAATTTTCCCTCAAATAAAAGAGGTTGAAGAAGCGTTTTTACGCTCTCGGACTCCAAAAATGTACACTGGAGCGACTACTCTTAGAACACCTGGGCAAGGCTCAGAATTTTATTCCCTACGAGAGTATGTTCCCGGCGATCCGTTCAAGAACATCAACTGGAAGGCTTATGCTAGAACTGGAGAATTGATGGTCAATGAGAAATGTCGAGATGCTGTAACTGATCTTTATCTGTTAATTGATTCAAGAGATATTGCACGTATTGGAACCGTGCTGAAAAACCCGTTGGAAATGAGTACAGTTTCTGCTGCAAGTTTAGCCGCATTTTTCCTAAAACGAAGGGATTCTGTGGCCCTTGGAATCTATGGCGAAAAACTGTCATACCTACCGCCAGATACTGGAGATAAGCAATATTTCAAAATTCTCAGCGCTCTTGCTGGAGTATCAGCAAAGGGTGAGATGCCATTACAAGCAGTGACTAATTCTCTAAGTGGAAGATTTAGTAGAGGCAGTCCTGTATTCATAATCTCATCATGTGAAGGTGACGGAACAGTGCCTGCGGCGGTAAGAGATTTAGTTGGCAGAGGGCATGAAGTAACAGTATTATCACCTTCCAGTATTGATTTTGAAAGATTGGTTAGCCGTATTCCAAGAATGTCATATGAGGTATTAAAATTAGAACGTCAAAACCGACTTACTACTTTGGCTGGTTCTGGTGCTCAAGTAATTGATTGGATGCCTGACATGGATTTATCTCAAGCATTGATGCAGGTAAGGGGGTACTAAAATGGCTGAAGATGTGCAAGTTCAAAGCGACGTCACCATTACCGGTAGCGCCAAAGCAAGAACGTTACATTTGAAAACCCTAAGAAAGCAATGGCAAATCATTACCTTGCAAATCATCGCCACAGCAGCACTTATTGGTATGTATCTCGAGGTTGTATCGACATATGTCGTAGGGACAATTGACCATACAATCCTATTTTCCTCAATTGAATCTCTTATCGGTGATGATTTACCATTAGGAGATTGGTTTACTGGCGAAGGAAGAACTGGTCTGGCGAGGTTCTTCGTTCCGCTAGCTATTGGATTGATAGTTGGAGGTCTGATGGCATTAGTTGCATATCAAACACCTAAGACTCAACAAAGATTGAAACTTGGTTTCATTATTACCCTCATCACATTACTGGTTGGAAGACTAATTCTTGGTTGGCTAACTGGGATGATTTTCTCCTTTGATATTAGATTACCAGACGACGGTGAATTACAAACTTTAGAGTGGCCGCTATTGATGATAATGTCTTTGTTAATCATGTTCGTTTACTTGCTACCAATCATCATGGGCTCAAGGGGTATCTGGGGGCTATCAAAGAAATCCATTGCCTGGGCCATCGGTTTCACTCTTTTATTCCTCGGCATACATGCGATCTTAACATTCCCATTAATCAAATCACAACTAGGCGATTATGGTGGGGCTTTGGCAACTCTTGAATCACAAATATCACAACCAACAATTGGTTTATTTGGAGTTAAACTAGTTACTAGTGAGCAATTTGGTCTTATCCTAATCGCTGTACTAATACTCGTATTCCAAGAATCGGCATTTGGGGTCATCAAGTACCTTGAATACGCCTTCAGACTTCCAGAGTCATGCAAGAGAGACCCTGAATATGTTAATCAAATGGATAACATGTTGAATACTCATTTGATGCATACCTTTGGATTCTTAGGTCTTACTGGTGTTGCCACAATGGTGGCATTGGGCTTCCATAGTGTCTTACTGAGTTTAGTTAGTGACACCACAGGTAGTCAATGGGCAGGACAAGTTTCTGAATCCATTGAGCTATCCTTAACCTATGGACTGGTCATTTCAGCAGTAATGTTCCTATCCTTCATGGCACTCCTCAGATACCTAATACCGTGGCAGAGAATATGGGGTTTCACCTATTCCTTGAGAAATAGTAATCCTATTGAAGCAGAAAAGCCAGAAAAGGAATTCATTGAATTCCAGGTTTAATCTCGATTCATCGCTTGAAAAAGTCGCCCAATCATCTCTGTGCTAAACAATAATATGAATGGAAATAAACACCACGTGGCGAATATAGAAAATATTCCGTCACCTGTTTGAGTACTTACTTCTTGATATCCCAAAATGAAACCGCATACTGCTAACAATAGCAAAAATGTTTCCATCATGTGTGGATATTTACGACCAACTGTTTCAGCACGGCCTGATAGTGTAGACGCCTGATTATTAGACATTACAACACCTACAAATCAAGGTCAGATAATTTAGATTCAAGATTATCAAGTGCCGAATTTGTTACCACGGCTGGTTCGCTTCTGTGTTCCCAAGAAGCATCAATTCGGGCAAGCTCGGCTTCCAATGCCGCTCTCTCATCATCATCACTAATTGGTTGTAATTCAACAAATTCAACTTCATCTTCATCATCACCAGATGAGTCTTCTGGCAACTCTAAGGTCTCCCAACCGTCTTCATCAACTGAAACGGAGGTGACCTCTGCCTCTGGAATTACCTCTCCGGAAATATTTGATTCCATGTGTTTGACCATTTCCTCATCAATAGGAGTTTTTTGGGCAGGGTCGATTACTTCTCTTTCATACGGTAACAAACCGTCTCTTTGGAAGTCCCATAATAGTCCGCTTGGAGAACCTCCTGCCAATCCAGACGCATCTATTTGAGTAATCAATTCTTCCAGCACTCTGGCAGTTTCCTCTAGTGCGATTGCCTCACCAGCATCTCTTTGATCAGATTCTAGATAGATATCGTCAAGTGCTTTTTGGATAAGTTTTCTTGTTGCTTGAGCGATATAAGGTAAAGATTCTGGGCGATTACAATTGGACATCAGAGTTTCAACTTCTTGAGGAGGGGCACCTAATCTTGTTAGTTGTTCAAGAACATTTTTCAGCCTTCTTAACATAGTAATAGAATGGTCATAATCTTCTAGGAGACGTTCTAAATCAACCACTAAATGGCCAACAGTCTCTCCAAGTTGGTGTTCTAACCTTTGTTGCACAGACCACCTTGAGAGGCCTCTTACAGCACCAGCAGTTTGTGGTACCTGTCTCTCTAACAATTCCATAACTTCACTTGATAACAGATAACGCGGAGTTGCTGCTACGTGATCTACGGTCTTTTGAATAACTTGTAAGGCACGCTCAACCGCTCTGTCTAGTAAGGTTACAGAGTAACCCAAACTCCTTGACCGCTCTAGTCGTTCTAGTACTGGTGCTAGTCCCTCAAAGGTCGAAGCGTCGTCTAGTAAAGCTTGAGCAAGTGGTTCTTCAGCCAGTCTTGCTCTAATTCTTTCCGCTTCATTGATATCTGCCAAGGCCTCTTCATGGGCTTCTGCTAACTGTTTAGCATTCTCCACAAGAATGGTTAATTCACCCTCTGCATGACCGCGTTTAGCGCCGAGATCTCCTAATTCTCGAAGCAGGTTTCTGCGTTCTTGCATTAATTGCCGCATTTCACCTTGAATTTGCGCGAAGCGAGCTTCATCGGTACTCAATCTAATTCTTTCATCCTCTGCCCTACGCCTAGCAACTTTTGCTTCAGACTCAATTATTTCTAATTCAGATTTGCTCTTATTGACTCGCTCTTCCTCTTTCATTGCTTCTGCCTGAGCACGAGCATGCCGTTCTCTAGATGCTGCGACTTGTTCCTGTAGGACTCGTAATCTGCGTTCATCGTCCTCAGTTTGTTGCCTTATACTGCCTAATTTTTCACTTGCGGATGATAATTCTGCGTTTAATTCAGCTTCTTTAAGTGACATATCTTCAATTGATTGACGTAGTTTGTCACTTGATTCGGTCTCACCAAGGGCCTTAGCCAATTCTGTCGCTCGAACACTTACTTGGTGTTCTAGTTCATTTACTCGCTTAACCAACTTATCGGCTCTAGTCTCTGCTTCATCTGTTCGATTTCTTGCTTCTGCTAATTCAACCTGCATTGTATTAATTTCGGAGTTGACACTCTCAACACTCTCAACCTGCATATTTCTAGTTTCAATCGCTTCTCTAGTTTTAATTTCAGCAGCTTTTCTAGATGCATCAGCGGAAGATAGTTTTGAATTTAGCAATGATTTTTCTTTTTCTAATTCATCAATCTTTAATTCAGCAGATTCTAATCTTCTGCGCAGACCGGCATCTATTCCTGGTGCCGGGGTGAGTTCTACCTGTTCTAAGCCTTTACTAACCTCATCCTTAGTTTGAACAAATTTAGTTTTAGCCCGTGAAATTCTCAGACCTTCCATGCCAATCTCAAAGCCAATTAGTGAATTTAGGCGGTTAGCAAGATTTGCCCTACGGCTTTCTGATTTAGTCCTAACTGTAACGAGTAAATCTTTGAAGTATGATAGGCTAAAGTCGTTGATAGTTCCTGATTCTCTGGTAAGGATTGTCCCTGCTGGCAGGCGATGCAAACGGATTACTCTTCTAGCTTCAGTAAGTCCAAGCATTGCTTCCTCAAACGATTCAGAAGTTGGTGCAAAGATTCCTACTGGAATTCCTCGGGACAAAATTAAACTCACTGCTTTGGAAGACTTACCAGATTGTATGTGTCCTGTAACGCCTTCCTCAATAGCATCGGCAAGCATTGAGAGTACAGCATCTGCACCACCTTTACCCTCTCGTAAGATGAATCCTTCAGGCAATGGTTCGCCAAATCCTGGGCCAGTGGAAACTTCACCCTCGAGAGCCGCTGCTGCTGCATTGATTAATCTCGTATGGTCAGCGTTTGCCTCAGTCCATGCCGCAATCGCAATCTCACCTGTGTGAGCAAGCAGTAAAGCGCCATCACCAGTATGCAAAGTCCAATGGCCCCCGTCAGTAAATCCTAGCCCTTGTGCTAATTTTTCACGTCCTGCAATTGTTTCGCCAACTTCCTTTGCAAGGGTTTCGCCATCTGTTGGCAAATCCCCTGCTGAATCAATAAGCATACCAGCATCAACAGCAATTGCCCCTCTAACCACAATATTATCAACCAATTTGGCCAACACGACCGACAAGTCTCTCGATAATAGACGTTCAACCGAATCGCCCTTGGGCATTAATCCTTGAGCATCCACTGGGTGTTCAAATGCTTCTGGAATCACCTCGGCAACCGAACCTAGACCTGTCATGGAATAACTCTGGGCTTCATGTCGACACATACCTTTTGCTTCGATTTCAATAAGTCGTTGCTTTGCTTCTGCTCCACCAAGAAGAACAGATGCTTTTTCGCTTTCTGCCAGATACCCTACTACGCGACCGGCTCGGACTATTCGGTGACCTGCAGGAGTCTTACGCTTTCCAATCCAAGTACTTATCACCCCATGATCGAAGGTTTGAATTGCCCCCTCTGATACATCAATTTCGGTTTCTACGGCTATTCCTTTTGGTAAATCAAACATAATATCACATCATTGGAGTGGTTGCTAATATCCTTCGGTTTCTATCTAAAGCATGGCGCCACTGAGCTAGTCGGCCTCCTTGGCCAGCTAGAACTGTGATTCTGCCCGGTCCGGCTATGTCAATCATCATTCGGCTTTCGCCTTCAGACCAAATCTCATACAGTGTTCCCAACTCTAGGGATGAGCATAACTCAACAGCAGTGTTAACTGACTGTATAGCCTGTTCAACAGGAGGTACTTGTCCCTCGCTGCCAACACACGCTAGCAAGTTACCAGACTCATCGAGTAGCATTGCTTGCTCAACTCCTTCAGTCTTAGTTAAACCAGCCAGAACTCGTTGTAACATAGTCGCTCAAAATGTTCGTCAGCGTTGTAGGCTTCAAGAAGTTTTGCGTTTTTTCCCCCCTACGGGGGGATTTAAGGGGTAAAATCAAATCTCCAACTGGATTTGAATAATAAATCTCGCGGAATGTGGCCTATTAGGTCTTTTCCGCGCCAAATTTTTGCTACAAAACTCAACCATGTTATGACTTTCCTTGTAATAATTTTTTCAATTGTAAATTTGATTTTCTAATTGAAAAATTATTGTTAGATAATATGGCTTGCAGGTAGCATAAACATGCGATGAACTCAAACACTAGACGGTTTACGACATTTCATGGCAGGCAAAGTTGGCGGTCTTGAAATCCCGTCTTGTGATTCCTGCGACAAGCCAGCATTACTGGAACAAGCCTATTCTGGCCGTATTCTTTGTGGGCAACACCTCGCCAAATCTATCCGTAAAAAAATTGCCAAGGAGCTACGAAAGCAATTAATCCTAAAAAAAGGTCAAGAAACAACGATTTTCGTTGCAATATCGGGCGGCAAGGACTCAGCAGTATTGCTGCATGCATTAGTTGACATTCTTGGGGTGCGACCTGATGTCAAGATTATTGCTGGCACTGTTGATGAGGGAATCGACGGATACCGGCCACCGTCACTGCAATGTGCTGAAGATCTGTGTAAAACCCTTGGAGTGGAGTTCATTACCGTCTCCTACAAGGATTTAGGGTTTGAAGAAATGGATACTGTTGCCAAACTTATCCCCGGCATGACCAAGAATAACCCTGGTGCACCGGGGATGCCTTGCTCCTATTGCGGAGTATTTCGCCGTCAAGGCATCAATTATCTAGCAAAAAAGGTCAATGCTGATGTTATGGCGCTTGGTCACAATTTAGATGATATGGCTCAAACCGTATTAATGAATATGTCAAATGGTGATTTAGAGAGAACCCTTAGATTAGCCCCGCACACCAATACTCCCATTGATGGCCTACCACCTAGAATTGTGCCGCTTAGATGGATACCAGAACAGGAGGTTCATCTTTATGCAGTACACAAAAATCTACCAATCCATCATGAAGAATGCCCACATGCTAGAGGAGCCCTTAGATGGCGCCATAGAGAAATGGTTGCTACTATGGAGGCAGATGTACCAGGTACTCGACACGGACTTTTGCGTATGGCTGATAATGTCAAAGAA
>DUJK01000028.1:32603-32793 GCA_013329925.1 Candidatus Poseidoniaceae archaeon | reverse complement strand
ACAATTCATGGCTAAATTGGCAACCCTGAAAACTACCAAGAAAAAAATATTCATTGTATCCTACCCTCATCCAATAATTCCTAAAATCTTGAATCGATTCAAGGTTAATGGATGGATGAACCTTTATGATGCACGAGATGATTGGGAAGAATTTGAGAAAGTTGGCCAAGCAAAATGGTATTCTTCTTCT
>DUJK01000028.1:27818-32342 GCA_013329925.1 Candidatus Poseidoniaceae archaeon | reverse complement strand
GCTCGAGATGATTGGGAAGAGTTTGAGAAAGTAGGTCAAGCAAAATGGTATTCTTCTTCTGTCGAGAAATATATCGTAACAAATTGCGACCATGTCACAGCAGTTTCTTGGCCTTTGGCAAAGAAATTAGATGCATATGAACCTTTAGATAATGTCCATGTTGTTCCAAATGCTCTATCTCCGAATTTTCTTTCTGAAGGATATAAGTGGAAAGGCTCTAAACAAACCAAAATCGGATACTTTGGCCATTTGACAGCAAGTTGGTTCGATTGGGATTCATTAATTGAAATTGCTAAACAAAGGCCTGATTATTTATTTGAGATTATTGGACATTCGGCTCCCGATGATTTAGATTTGCCAAATAACATTGATTTGATGGGCCCTAAAACACATCCGGAAATAAATAAAATTGCAGCAGAATGGAAGGTTGCAATAATTCCTTTCAAAACAGGATTACTTGCTGACGCAGTAGATCCAATAAAAATCTATGAATATATGGCATTAGACCTTCCAACAGTCTCTTTTAGAATGCCACAAATCGATGATTATCCATATACAATAACAGTTGAAAATAACGAAGAATTTTGTTTTGCTTTAGATGAATATGTACGTTATAGGCCAAAACGAGGAGTTCTCAAGAAGTGGCTTGCAAAAAATAAGTGGAGTGATAGGGTAAACGATATGCTCACTTTAGCGTCCCAACAACGTCCTGATGGGATAATTAATTTGGGGGTGGAGGAATGAAAGTACTGTTTCTATACAGATATGGAATACTTGGAGGAGTTTGTACTCAGTTATTCCATAGGTTTCGACATTTACCCAAGGACAATAGTTTGGAGATTCATTGTGGATTTAGAAGTGACCATGGTGTTAAAGAAATGTTAGGCGATTATGCAACACTACATTTTGGATTAAATAAAGAAACGACCAAGACATTTTTAGAAGAAAATAAGTTTGATTTGATTATAATCATTGACACAGAAGAATATATCGATGCTATACGTGAAATGGAATTAGACTCAAAAATAATTGTCGAAGTGCACACTAGTATCGAGCGAAACTTGGAATATCTTTCAAGAATCAAGGCAGATGATATTGATGGTTTTATCACAGTTTCACAATACATGATTGATAGAATAAAACACCACATTCAACCTGAACTCAAAGATAAAAAAATTACCACATTTCAAAATGTTCTGGACTCCGATTTATTCAAGCCAATCGATGTTGAAGCCTCAGGTCCACCAGTAATTGGTTGGGTTGGCAAGATTGATGACCATAAAGATTGGAAGGCATTCATGCAGATTTCTAGCTTAATTAGAAAAACTAACCCAGAAGTAGAATTTTGGATTGTTGGAGGGCAGACATGCCCGGAGGCTTTAGCGCAAGAAGTGTTTGATTATGCTGAAGAAATGGGGATTATTTCTAAATTCAAGTGGATTGATCGAATTGAAAATATAAAGATGGGTAGTCTGTATTCTATTCTTGCAAAGCGTAAAGGATTAAGTCTGGTAACAAGTCATTGTGAATCTTTTGGAATGTCAGTACTTGAGTCACTTTTGGCTGGTAGTCCAATTGTTTGTACCAATGTTGGCGCATTACCTGAAATTACTCCTGAAAGTGAATTCTTCAAACTTTATGACTTACAAGACTATGAAGTTGCAGCTTCTAAATGTATTGAAGTATTATCTAAATCAGAAGTTACCAACAATTTGTTAATAGAACATAGGGCTGAATTAGTTGACAAATATGATAGTTCAAAACGTTCAACTGAATATTGGGAAATATTACAAAAGCAGGTGGAATAAATGACTAAACCAATAATCCTAGTAGTTGGAGCAAGGCCCAACTTCATGAAAATAGCACCAATTTATGCTGAGTTAGCAAGCCGTAGCCAGCCGATAATTCTCTTACATACTGGCCAACATTATGATGACAATATGTCGAAGGTTTTCTTTGATGATTTGGGCATGCCAAAGCCGGATATTTACCTGGGAATTGGAAGTGGAAGTCATGCCTATCAGACTGCTACAGTAATGATTGAATTTGAGAAAATTTGCCAAGATAAAGACCCTAGCATGGTAGTAGTAGTAGGCGATGTTAATTCAACAGTTGCTTGTTCAATAGTTTGTGCTAAACTAAACATTCCATGCGCTCATGTAGAAGCAGGATTACGTTCTTTTGACCGAGAAATGCCAGAAGAAATAAACCGTATTTTGACCGATTCTGTAGCAGATTTACTTCTAACACCATCTCCAGATGGAGATGAAAATCTTAGAGCAGAAGGGGTTGCTGAGGAAAGGATAGTTAGAGTCGGAAATGTAATGATTGATAGTCTATATTCAAACCTAGAAAAGGCTAAACAAAGTACGATTAAATCAGATTTTGGACTACAAGAAAAATATGCAATACTTACTTTACACCGCCCGTCAAATGTTGATAATAAAACGAACTTTGCAGGAATAATAGGTGCGTTAGAACACATCGGGAAAAATATTCAAATCATATTCCCGATGCATCCAAGAACTGAAAAAATGGCAAAATCCTATTCATTATACAAGCGCATAGAATCGATACCAAATATTGTCATTACAGGCCCAATAGGCTATCTTGACTTTGTGGCATTAATGGCTTCCTCAACAATAGCATTGACCGATTCTGGCGGGCTTCAAGAAGAAACTACAGCTTTGGGTATCCCTTGTATTACTCTTCGCGAGAATACAGAACGCCCAATTACAGTTACTGAAGGAACTAACACAATTGTTGGTTGTGACCCTGAACTGATCAAGAAAACTGCGATGGATGTGTTAGCAACAGGTGGCAAATCTGGAAGAATTCCCGACTTGTGGGATGGAAAAACTGCACAAAGAATCGCTGATGTGCTTCTCCATCATATCAAAACTAACGGTGATTGAATGAAAGTTTTGCATGTACTTGCAAACAGTCCCCCAGATGTGAATGGCTATGCCATTAGAACTCAAAAACTACTTACTAACCAATCAAACGAATCGGTTGGACTTACCTCCCCCTGGTATCCTGACAGAGAATCAATGGTAGAAGATTACCAAATTGACGGCATAACTTATCTACGTACGGTCCATCCATTACGGAAAGAAAACAATAAAATTTCTCATAAGTTAGTAAAATTCTTTACTCGTAAATCAAATAGCAACGTTAGATCTAAAGTTGCTGAAATTCCCACAAAGAAAATATTACCATTACGAATTTTTGATTTCTTTTATTTTGGAATTTTTAAACTTGGCAGGGCTGCAAGGCACCTTTTTCGAATAGGTTGGAAAGTCGTGGAAGAAAAAATTCTAATCAAATATTTCACCAAGCGAATTATCGAAGTGGCAAAGCAAGAAAATGCTGAGGTTATTCATGCCCATACTCCTTACAGAGTAGGATTACCTGCTTTGAAAGCCGCAAGAAAACTACGTCTACCATTTGTCTATGAGATGCGTGGCATGTGGGAAGAGACAGCCGTAGCTAACGGAAGATGGCTGAGAAATGGGCCTGCATATCGCCGGTTTCAAAAGTTTGAAACCAGGGTTCTTAGAAAAGCGGATGCGGTGGTTTGTATTAGCGAGACTCTCAAGCAAGAGGCAATTTCCCGTGGAGTAGAGGAAGCCAAAATCACCGTGGTAACCAATGCAGTAGAATCTGATATAGCAGAAAATAATACCAAAGGTGAAACCTATGAAAATTCAGTAACAATTCTCAGTAGAGGTAAATCTACCAAGGTCATTGGCTATATTGGATCTCTTAGGGAAATGGAAGGTGTTGACCTTACTGCGCAAGCAGTTGCCCGATTGAAATCAGATGGTCATGATGTTCGATTATTTGTACTAACCAGTCAAGCAGGTCAAATTGAATTAAAGCAATATTGTGATTCACTTGGACTAGATGATGACGCAGTAATTGTTGGCCCAGTGCCCCATGTGCAGGTCGGACCGTTTTATGACTTAATTGACATATTCGTCGTCAGCCGTCCAGACACAAGGGTGACTCGCCTGGTAACTCCTCTCAAGCCGTTTGAAGCAATGGCGATGGGTAAAGCAGTAATTGCTTCGAAACTCCCTGCCTTGGAAGAAATCATTGAGGATGGTAAAACTGGTTTATTGTATGAGCCTGAAAATGTTGACTCATTATGCAATGCCATTTCGGCTTGTCTAAATGAAGATGATTTGGCTGAAAACCTTGGACATAATGCCAAAGAGTGGGTTATGAACAACCGCACTTGGAATTTAGTAGTAAAAAATTATCAGGCAGCTTATCAATTTGCGATTGATTCAATGAGGTGACATTAATGCGGGTATTGGTAACAGGTGGTGCAGGATTCATTGGCAGTAATTTTGCCAAGAAGGCGAAACAACAAGGTTGGCAGGTTACGGTTTTAGATAATCTTTCAACAGGCCATAAATCAATAGTTGATGAGTTAGAAAAGCTTGGAATTAAAGTAATAATTGGTGATATTAGAAATCGGGAATTATTGTCTAAGGAAATGTTAAATTGTACTGCAGT
>DUJK01000028.1:20483-27491 GCA_013329925.1 Candidatus Poseidoniaceae archaeon | reverse complement strand
GTGCACTTGGCAGCCCAAGTATCAGTGCCTCTATCGGTTGAAAAACCAGAAGAAACCAATGAGATAAATGTGTTAGGGACAGATAATGTGATTCAATCATGCTTTGATAACGATGTTCAAAGATTAGTTGTCGCATCAAGCGCAGCGGTTTACGGCAATGCTGACACCTTGCCGCTAAAAGAGCAAGATGCAGGTCAGATATTATCGCCATATGCTGAATCAAAATGGATTAATGAACAACAAATTTTGGAGGCTAGAAATAATGGCTTGAAAGCAACTGCATTAAGATTCTTTAATGTCTATGGAGTTGGTCAAAGGCCAGACGGTGCATATGCAGCAGTAGTCCCAAAATTTGTTGATATGATGGTAAATAAACAGGCCCCCAAAATTAATGGCGACGGGCTACATACTCGTGACTTCGTTCATGTTGATGATGTATGTGACGCAATATGGTCATTGATAGATGGTGAATGGAAAGCCGACAACCATCATGTTTACAATGTCGCAACCCAAACTAGAGTTACCTTGCTAGATTTAATTGCAATAATCAATAATTCACTCACTCAAGGGATGCCAAATTTCACACCACTAATACCAACCCATGGTCCTGAAAGAGTCGGAGATATTCGCCATTCAATGGCAAGTATTGCTAGAATTAATGAAACAATTCAGTGGACTCCGAAGGTTGAATTTGAACACGGAATCAAGGAACTAGTTTTACAACGATTAAACTCGCAGAGTTGATTCAAATGAATGTCATATGGTTTTCTGGCAGACAAATCAATGACTTATGTGCCACTACACAGAAATCTCTAGCTGCCGGATTGACAAAAAAAGGTCACAGTGTTAAATTTGTTAATCCCGATATTGCAGGGTCACACGCCGAGTATCCTTGGGATCATCATGGTTTACCAACGAACGCGATTCCCGGTTTCAAATCGATAACAGTGTCTCGTAAAATGGTTAATTGGATAAAACATCAGGACATGAAGAAAGAGACGGTCGCAATTCTTGATTGGCGGGTTGCTGGAAAATTAGCCCCTATTCTTGATAGAATGGAAGTTCCATGGATTTTGATGGATCGAAGTCCACCAGCAGATGGTAATATTCTTTCCAGATTCCAATGGTACTTTTGGAAAAGAAGTTGGAGATTGGTGAAACAGCATTCAAACGGCACTGGTTGTGTAGTTTCATCCGCTCACAAGGAGTTTGTCGCCCAAAAAATAGGCTTAACTGATGATAAAATGGTCGTAATCCCTGCTGGTGTAGATACCGAAATATTCCATAATGGCAAAAAATCCGGACAATTACAACTTGGCTATCATGGGAAAATAGATGCGAATCGAAACATAGCACAAATAATCGAAATCCACTCACGGCTAAACGAACTTGGTTTAGAAGTAAATCTCAATTTGCATGGCAGTGGCAATGCTGTAAAAGAGTTGATTAGGTCTCATTCTGATAAAGTTACTATTACGCAACCTCTTGACACAAAAACTCTATCTGAAAAGTTATCATCCTACGATATTGGCTTTTTGCCAATGACTAACCAGAAGGTTTGGCGACTCGCTAGTCCACTAAAACGGTCGGAATATCTAGCAAGTGGCATGATAATTGTTGGTGTTGACCACACTGGTCACAGAATAGATGATTCTGGCGAATGGCTGCACTTGTGCAAGGAAGAAAATTTCATTCAACAGGCGGTAAAATTCATCGCTAGTTTAGAGGTTGGTGAACTGAGAGAATTACAAAATCAAGCCAGATTGTTTGCTGAATCTAATCTTGATTGGTCGCCTATTGTTAATCGGTTGAGTGATTTGATTATAACACAAGCAAACAAACATTCTGATAACTCAAAATAACAATTACTGACAAATTTAGTTGTCAATAATACTAACATACATATCGGACCATTTTTGGTTTATCTCCCCTACCCAGTGTGCGTTTATGTATTTTGAATAATCTTCTTGCTTTACCTTCCTAACCGCTTTTATCCATTCATCTAAGTCTTCATGAGTAGCTGATGTGACACAAGAAGGCAATTCAGGAATTTTATCCGAAGCAATAACCGGGCAACCTGCAGCTAATGCTTCCAACATCACTAGCGGCTGGCCTTCAAACTTTGAAGGAATTAATATTGCCGAACTCTCTTGCAATAATCGATATTTTTCTTGCTCAGTAACCCAGCCTAGTCCTTTGATTCCAGCTTCGTTATGCTCCGTACCGGTAGCAATTAATTCCCATCCTTCTTTTTGCAGCCGTCTAGCAATATCAAAAGCAAAACTATGGCCTTTTACAGGGTCAGGTCTGCCTAATAACAACAATTGTTTGGCTTTTCGAGAGATAGAATCATCAATGGTAATTTTTGGATCTACTGGATTTCCAATAACCAAGCAATCACCGATTATCGGTTGTAATTTTTCTTGCCAATAATTAGATAGCACCACTAAATTTACCGATTTTAATTCCTCTCTAATGTTGTTTCTTTGCTTGGCAAATTGGTCAAATTGGCCGCTATGAATATGAAATACCACCTGAGTGTTTTGTTTGAATGCAATACGAGCCAAACTCAACTTGCGCCGGTAAGACCATCCTGCTGCAGAGTGAATGTGAATAATATCAAACTCACGAGCATGATTTTTAAGATACGTTTGAGCTTTACGCCAAGCTAATAATTTAGCAAAAATATTTCCTTTAGAATGAGAATTTAATGTGTCGGCATTCCAACCAGTTGGTGGATTTTGTGATAAGATTTCAATGACCTTAGCTATCCCGCCAGGAGTATTACAAGGCCCAACATGCAACACTCTTCGCATAGAGATGCCTAGCGGGCCGGTATCAATAGCATAGTGGTCAAATGTATTGTTTTACCAAAGAAAACAAGGGAGAAGTAATATTCCAAACGCAAATGCGAACATCATGTTGTTGGCTACTGTAATCACAGAAGTGATTCTAGCCTCACTTGTTCTAATCCCGCTGGTATTATATCGATTAAAGACGCAACGCTGGAATCGCTTAACCCTAGATTACCCCACAAATCCTCATCAAGATAAACTAACAATATTACTGCCAATATGGAATGAGTCTTTGGTAATCGAAAAGAAATTATCCAATCTTAATAGAGCCTATCCATTTGAGACCAGTTTACTGGTAATAGACTCTGCATCAGACGATGATAGTGTAACTAAAGTACAAGATTGGCTTTCTAGGAATGAAGGTATTTTCTCAACAACCCAACTCATAGCAATGCCAGAAAGATTGGGTAAAACAAGTGCCGTTAAACAGGCATTAGATTCCTTAACGGAGCAAAATTATCAGGGTCTTGTGTTAATGACAGATGCAGACGCGCTTATCGATGATGGGTCAATTATCCGCTTGCATGGATGGTTTGCTGATTCATCAATCGGGGCAGTTGGAAGCAGTGCTCGGCGCAAAACCTCACTAAGTGGTGAGATGCAGTATCGAGAATTGTTTGAACAACTTCGGCAGGGGGAATCTAAGATTGATAGTACTCCATTTCTAGAAGGTTCATGCATGATGTGGCGACACGGAAGTTTCAGTCTAGATAAGTTGAATACTGCCTCTAATGCTGATGATGCACAGATTAGTGCGTTAATCCGTTTTGCTGGACTACGTACTATATTTGACTCACAGGCGAAATTTACCGACTTTGCACCTTCGACAATAGACGGGCAACGTCGTCAAAAAATACGTCGCGCTCAAGGACTGCAAACTATGCTTATGACTGTCGCAAAGCAAAATAAATTAGTTAAGCGGGGCAAGTACTCAATGATATTTAGCTATCAAAGATATCTCCATCTGACTGCACCATTACTGCTCTTTTTAGCAGGTTTCTCAGCCATAATTCGTTGGACATATGTCAGCGTCAGTGGCATTCCAGTAGGTCAAGAAGCATTATTTCATGCTGGCCTAGGCTTTCTCGAGTTAATTATATTAGTTGCTTGGTTAACTAACCGGAATGGTATAAAGCTGCCACTTGTCTATACAATTGGGACAGTAGTTACTGGTTTTGAATACTTACTTATCTCGAGAATTAGAATTTTACTTGGTCGTAAATCTAATCGTTGGGATCAGCATACTGATACTAGGATGTTAATGTCAGGAAATTAAAATTAAAAAAAGCCCCCCCGGAGGCCGAAACCTCCGGAGGGGCAGTTATATTCCGCGGAATATATTAGTTCATAATTCAGCTATTCGTCTTGTGAACTTCACTCGACGTCAACGATTGTAGTGTCAAGGGTTGTTCCCTCTCTGCTGTTCAATACGTTGATGGTAACAGTGCATGTGTTTGTGCAATCGGTGTCTACAGTAACTGCTTCACCAACATTCCAGGATTGGTCTGTTTCGGTGGTTGACCAGCAGTTAACGCTGTGGGTTCCGCCGTTTCCATCATCTGTACCGCATTCTGGTACAGTTGTGGATGCTTCACCGTTTACGCTTGCTTTGATGGTTATGGATGCCCAACCTAGGTCGGATCCACTGTCCATAGTCATTATTACTCCGCCGTCGTTACCTGGTGCATCTGCGCCACTGAAAGTGTATAGCTCTAGGCTACCGTCAGTGTTGCTTTCTGCTAGGTTAGCAGCCCATACGTATAGTACACCTGCTAGAACCACAGTGATCGCAACCATTAGGATAGTTGCAATGACTGGGCTTACTGCTTCATCATTTCTTGTTTCGTTCTTCATATTTTTGTCCTCCATACCCGTAGCCGGGTGTATTCCTCCCACCAACGGCGCCATATTTAATCATAGTGCCGGTCAAACTCGAAAAATAGCGTAAAAACCGCGCCACTGCGCGAAAGTTGTCTGAATTGAAGTTGGGCTCCGAGTGGTACAAACGGTTTGTAAACTACCAAAAAATAACATTTGGTATTTGGTGAAAAAGAGGTGAACGGGTGAGAGTAACGCAGAGGGGATGGGATGCACTCAACAGAACTCAAACAGCCCGTTCATATCTCCCGATGCACTCACAGTTTATATTGGTCACGGATAAAAAAAAAGAAAAACCCATTTTCCGGTATAAATTAACCGATTAATACAATTATTCCACTGTTAATATTTCTGGGCCACCTGCAGTGACATATGCAGTGTGTTCAAATTGGCAGATGTTACCACCATCTGCACAAGCGAGTACATGATATGTTTCTAGGAATCTGATGCTAATTAATTTCTTAACAAGTGCGTTCCATTTACTCTGTCGACTAGCCTCATCTGCTTCAGGGAACGGCTTTTCTAACATTGGAAACGCCCAGCGTTCGGCAAATGGCAAGGTCGAATATCGCTCTTCTAAGTTGCGGGCTAATTGAGCTCCTAGCGGTTTTAATTGACCTTTTGACCTAGCTTTTCGCGAGGTAGTAATTCCCGTCAAACGGTAAATATTGGAAGAATTTGGCTTGCCAATATTTTTGATCATACCGCTACTACCTGTGGTGTTAAATGGCTCAATAGCATAAACACCGCCTTCTTCCACGACTCCTTTGAATCCTCGGTTATCAGGCCCACACGCATAAGATGGTACAGAAACACCAGAGTGTAATTCCCACGGCTTTAGTTGATGGCCACATAAATTTCGAATTGGCTGAAATCCAGCATCAATTGAAGGTTGAGCCGCTGCTGCTCCAACTTTGTACCATGGGGTTCCGGGGTGTAGCATTTCTATTGCTGCATCTCGGGCTTCCTTCGCCGCTTTAATCTGTTCAGTGTGGTTATTTGTATTGCCTACTTCGATAGTTAATGCATTATCTCCAATATGGCCTTTGATGTGTACGCCATAATCTATCTTGACGCAATCACCCTTCTGTAATACCATATCTCCATCCCATTCTTCAACAGGCGATACATTGTGGTCTGTAGTGAAATGTGCTGCAATATCATTTACTGCAATTGTTCCAGGAAATGCGGGTTTTCCGCCGTGCCTATGGATGTATCTTTCTGCTGCTTCGATGGTCTCATGCATTGTCGCACCGGGAACTATTTTTTCTTTCATTGCTTCTAGAGTTCTTCTGGCAACATGACCAGCGTCCTTCCAATACTTCAATGCTAATTCCTCATCCATGTCTCCACGTCATTTCTAGGTACTACGCCCTCTCTCATAATAGTTACCGTATAATCAGGATAATTGACCTTAGATTTCTCAATCGATATGATAGTGCTTGGAGCTCCTCCGGGGCATTTTCCAGCAATAATTGATTGCTCATCAAGTTCTAGTGCCTTTGCTGCAAGTGTTGTACTATACATGGGTTCAACACCACTATGATTTGCACTAGTGGCGGTAATCGGGCCAATTTCTTTTACCAGTGCAAGGCCTCGTTCATCAGACAGAACTCTAACTGCGACTCTGTTGCCGCCTAATCGTTCATCAAGAGTTTCTATCGCATCAAGAATCAAGGTGATACTGCCTTTAGGAAAAGCATCAAGTATTTCACGAGCAATCTGGGGCACATATACTAATTGTTCTGCTTGCTTTAATGAGGCAACTCCTAGGCTTACTGGTTGGGATTTAGGTCGGTTTTTTATCCGATATAAATTATCTAAAGCATCACTATTAGGCAAGCAACCAAGACCAGGTAGCGTTGAGGTAGGATATACTACAACGCCGTTGGAGTGTAAGTTTGCAATAACCTCTTTGGGTATTTTAGTCAAGTTCTTCACCACTAAGAATTAGCCCACGTTTCAACATGTAATTTTGCTACCTCGGCAGCTAATTCCTTATCCTCTGTCTTTACCAATAATTTTCCGCTTGGATAGAGTGTCAGGTCACAAGGTCCAGAAAATGTCCAACATAATCTAGTTCTAATGCCCACTTCATATCCTGCTTTTTCAATTGTGTTACCGACGGATTCCAAATCGATTGAATCAATATTTTCAGGTACTATTTGCCATGCAGCCCTGTTGCCGCACAATTCCATAACAAATCCATCACTCATTGTTTCACCTACATTGGTGGCCTGGTTGGCTTTTTCGATTTTGGAGGGCCTGTTGGTGG
>DUJK01000028.1:0-20140 GCA_013329925.1 Candidatus Poseidoniaceae archaeon | reverse complement strand
CCGCTTGGTGGACCGCTTGGTGGTTTTGATGGAGGCCCGGTAGGAGGTCGACTTGTCGGTTTGCTTGGAGGAGCAGTTGGTGGCCCGGATGGTGGACCACTTGGTGGCTTAGAGGCGGGTTTAGATGGCGGCCCAGTAGGAGGGCGGCTTGTCGGTTTGCTTGGTGGAGCGGTTGGAGGCCCACTGGGGGGGCTAGATGGTGAAGCGGACGGGGGCGCACTTGGCGGTCCTGACGGCGGTGTATTGTTGATTTCATCGTCTGCCGCAGTAGTGGTTTTTGCTGGAATTGGCAAAGGTGGAGGCGTAGCAGCAGTATTAGCTTTAGGTTGTTGTTCGGCTACCGGCGCTAGACTCTTTGAAAATGATAGGATGTCAGCACTAGGTGCAGACTCCTCAGCAACCGGAGTCGTCTGGGCAACTGGTTTTGGTGTCAAAGGTGCCGATAGTATGTCTGAAGTTTTTTCCCATGGCGGTGTTCTTGCCGCCTCCTCGGGGGGTGCTTCAACAGCATCTCCAACTGATATTGCAGTAGATCCACCTTCAGCATTTTCTCCGTAATATGAGGTGAGTTTTATTTCAGCAGCGTCAATTATGCCGCGTTCTTCGACATTGCCAAATTCTCCGAATTCTGAGGTAAAAGCGTCAGTAAACATTCCACTGCCAATTGCATTATTGAACACACGACCTTTCTTTGCTTGATAGGTAAAATCATGTTCATACGGGCCTAGGTCGGCATCGATGGTAGGAGATCTAAGCATAAATGTCCAATTGCCGGACGACAGTGGGAATTCAAAACTAAAAGTTCTAGTTAATCCAGGGCCAAGAGAACTAATGCCTTCCTTGGATTCTACCTTTTTATTATCGCTAGTTTGGATAAAGATATCTAGGCTGCCAACCGGAATTGCCGATTCATTTGCCAGATCAACAGTGACTTGTACAACGTCCTCATCATCATCATCAATCTCCATGACAGCAGACATTAGTCGACATTCTATCGGCGAGGCCTTGGTAAAATGTTCTTCGGTCATGTTAACCCTCCTTTAGAATGGCACAGTCGGTAATACTTGAAATAGATGTCTAAAAGTTTTCATCGTAATTTATTGCGTGTTTCAACTGGTAAAGACCAGTCGACAGCAGCAACTGTATGATTTTTGAGATCTACAGCGGTGCGATACTCCTCATCTTTGGAACGGGCTTTGAAGGCATCTCTCATGCCAAACCAAAGTGGTCCAATTATTGGTAGCAGATAGACTAACTTTGATACTGCTCTTGAACCCCAGTGGTGCTTTTCAAGCACGGTGCCATCATCATGGACAATAGCAATCCTGAATGCTCTTTGACCGAGGGAGCGTCCATAAGCCCGACCGGTATATTTCCAATACAACCAGTGGGAGGTTAGTAAAATAGCCCAGTTAGAGCAGAAGAATAAGATGTATTGAGCACCACCATTGAGCAATTCAAAGTTAAGCAGGTTTAGAGTTAGTTGGCCCCCAGTAAGAAAAGTCAAGACAATTGAAATCAACATTACATCTAGCATAAATCCAGCAATACGCTTCCAGACAGGCGCGATGAGCATACCCTCGGGTGCAGTGGCCAATACGGCTTGGGCAAGGGTGCCGCCACCTTGGTGAAGACTAACTGGGCTCTCGGCCATGTATTGTCCTTGAGGGCTTACTTTGTCAATCTACGCATTAATCTTGGGAGAGATGCCAAGCAAATAGATTACGCTCCTCAACCCACTCGAGCCAAGAATTCCAAGTTTTATTGTGGCGCAGAGTAGTTGGGTTGCCGATTATGATAAGACCTCTTTTGGCCCTAGATAATGCGACGTTTAATCGTCTTCTATCACTAAGGAACCCGACTTCCCCAGTATCGTTAGCTCTTACTGTTGAAAACACAATAACCTCTTTTTCGCGCCCTTGGTATCCATCAACGCTTTTGATCTCCAAGCCCTCATATCTATCGCCCTGATTTCTGCCTCCTGCTTGTTCAAATAAATCTGCTAAAACTCTTACTTGGCCGTTGTAAGGGGTAATCACGCCAATATCGCGGGTTGTCAAATCTCCCGGCTCAAGCAATCCCTGGACGATGGCTAAAACCTTAGCAGCCTCGGCATAATTTGACCTACTACTGCCTTCTTCATCTTGCTGTTCAACTCCATCCACAGGAATAAATGCCAATGGATTGTCCCAATCAGGCCACAATAATCCTGCCGGAGTGGGTCTGTCTGAAGACTGGCAGCCATCATCTAACTTGTTGTCATAAAATCTTGCACTGGGAAATTCCCTTATCACCGGGTGCATTCGATATTGAGTAGTTAACATATGAGCAGGGATGCCACATTTGTTTAGTCGCTCAAATAAAGATTGATTCAAACCGCCACTTTCGGCTTTTTCACTTATCACAGTGGGTGGTAATTGTTTGTGATCTCCAACTAAAATCAGTTGTCTACATCCCCTAGTAATTGGCACTAAGGCGCTAGGTTCACTGGCTTGTGTCGCCTCATCAATTAACACAATCGGAAATTTACGATCGCCAAGAATTCTGTGTCCAGCGCCGATTGTAGTAGCGCATATCACTTCAGCACTGTCTAATAATGAAGTAACAATCTCATCTTCTAACCGGCGTATATCTTTGAAATTATTTTTGATATCTCGATGAGTCATCCCCTTTTCTTTGCCTTTGAGTGAATTCAAACTCTTTCTTAGTTCATCATTTTGTTCACGAATATATTCAATCTCATCCTGCAGGTGATGTTGTTCCATCAGTGCGTCCAAAGTACTATCTCGCAAGGTTTCTCTTACCTTGACGGGTTTACCAATTCTAATCGCATTGACACCATTTTCTATCAAACCCTCAAGTAAATTATCAACTGCGACATTTGATTCAGCACTTGCCAAAATCGGCCCTTTCCCCATATCTGCAAGCCGTTTGAGGAGGTGAATTGCGGTAAATGTCTTGCCGGTTCCAGGTGGTCCTTGAATTAGACTTAGCCGTGAATTAATGGAATTTTCAACTGCTAATTGTTGTGACTTATTGAGTGATGATAACTTCCCAAGGTTGGTATTTTTACTTCTGCCACTAATTTCTGGCGGTCTTTGAGCCGAACTTACTGGGTCGTGAAGTGAGCCTAGAATTAAATCTCGTAGTGGAGTTCCTCCGGTAGATTCCGTGGAATGGAAGGCAATCAGTGCTTCATGCATGCGGTCATGAGCAATTCTGTTAGCGCCTTTATCTAATCTCCAGCGACCCTTTTTGAGGTCTTTTGGTTTGTCTTTTACCACGACTCTTACTCTAGTCGGGCCTCGATCTAAAACGATTCCTTCATACACCTTTTCGCCCCACGGGCGGGTGCGAGAAATCAATACAATATCGCCATGTGAGAAACGATGTTGCGGTAATCTGTTGCGACCAGATTCCTCAAACACGATGATTGGCTCCCCAAAGAATCGCCCTTGGGTTCTGGCAGACAATTCAAACAGGGCAAGCCCAGCCGAAACCAACTGCTGTTTACTCCATTTTTTCCAGCGCTCTTCAACCATAGCAGTTTCGTCATCTAATTCGATACGGATTAATTTAGTAAAGCGGTCAAAATGCTCTTGCCCTCGCTTCCACTGATGGGGCATTTCATCAGTTATGTCAACAGCACCCAAATTGGAGTTAGATAGAGAACTATCCATCCTGCGGACAGTACCCTTCTTTGCCATGAACCTACCAGTTCACTTCACCAAATGATAGTATTGATTCAAATGAATTATATTATGACCGTGAAACCCTATCACTTAAACACTCTACCATTGGCCGTTATATTGGTGGGTAACTTGTTTGGCTGGCGTAAGAAGGATACTTCTGACGAACAAAACATTTGTCCATATTGTAATACTCCAAACCCGCTTGATGCCAAAGAATGTAAATTATGTTATTACGATCTTGATCGCTCCGCAAGGGATCAACCTATGGCAACTCCATCAGCGACAGAGTCTGATATTATGTTGACTCTACTAGATCAAGAACTAGATGAAGAAGGTGAAGATGACTTTGCTGTAGAAGCGGTTTTATCGCTCGAAGATGTGACTGTTGAAATTGACCAATTTGAAGTCGAGGATAGTGGCCAAGATGCCGGATTTGATTTTATTTCTAGTTCTGGGCCGACACTTTCCGAGGTTCAAGATTATGAAACTCCGCAAGAAGTTGAATTATCTAAAGAAGACGCTCCAACCAAAGAAATAGATTTTGTCGTCCCAGTTGGCGATCCACTCGATGAAGTGGCCGAGCCAGTACATACTGGACAAGGCTCACTGTTCACCGTAGACGCCGACAATAATGATGACCTTACAGGTTCAGTTGGGCCTTCAACTGAGAATATGCAACCAGAAATAATCGAAGAAGAAATTCCTACCCCTGACCTCCCTCTCTCCTCTGCGTTCAATACAGAAGCCCCAACAACCCCAGAGGTGCCTGAAATTCCTAATGTTGAACAACCAATCCCGGCAGCAGAAATCACTCCTGATGTACCGGAAATCCCCGACTCAGTAGATATCACTCCAGATGTACCAGAAGTTCCTGATTCAGTAGAAATTACTCCAGATGTGCCGGAAATTCCCCAAAGTAATTCCGTTACTGAGCCTGCAGTTACCACCCCAGAAGTGCCCGATATTCCAATAGCAAATTCTTCTGCAAGCCAAAATATCACACCACCAATTGAAGCTCCAGAACCCCAACACAATGGCAGAATTTGGCCGTGGCCAGCAAAGGAAGCCTGGGACGAACGCCAAGTTTACCGCGAAGTAGTTACTATGTTGGAATTGATAAAAACCGGTAAATTAACTCAAACAGCACAACAATTAGACAACTTAGGTCCGCACTTGGATGGCAATCTCGATATGCTGGTTCATATTGGCACCATAATGCGTTATTTGGGCAGAGAAGAACACCTTCAATGGATGTTAAAGATGGCACAAATAACTTACCCAAATGACTCGAATATCGCCAAAGCTATGGCCCATTTATCATGAGGAATAATGATGACTCAAACTCCGGAACTTTCTGTTGAGGGCAATATTGTCCTAGTGCCGGTAAATCGTAGCGCACTTACGCCAATTCTTAATGCCATCAAGGAAGACCCTGATTCGGCTTATTCTGCCCTCCCATGGCTTGACAAGAGTAAAGAGACCAGACAACAAATTAGAGATATGCTAAATGATGTGGAAGCTCAAACAAATTCGAGTCAAATTCATTTTTGGTCGATAACCGACGAACTATCACGGGAATTTCTTGGCTTGATCGGACTTGGAGACGAACTCCAATTACTTCATTCAAATTATAACTTGGGATATTGGGTTAGGACGCCATATCGTCGAAAAGGTGTCACAATTAAGTGTGTCAATGCCATTTTTCAGTGGCTTTCAGCTCAAGAAGAATTCTTTAGAATTGAAATAACTGTACACCCGCATAATGAAGCAGGACTCGCTACTGCCGCCTCGATTTGTCAAGTTTGGGACGGGGAATCTGTCGATGAATTCATCGGCATTGAGATCAATGGACGAACGGTTCCACATCGAATCCACATAGTTGATATCAACAGAGGTGGAGATAGTTGACAAAGACTTGGTTGACTGTTGACTGTGATGATTTCAGACATATTCCAAAATATCAAGGACATCCAACACGATCTAAAAAACAGATTGACTCTAACCAACTAAGTGAACAATTTGCCGCAGGAATTGTTGGTTTTGAAAAATGGTTCGATTCCCACAACTCTCCAATCACTTTGTTTGTTATTGCAGATTCTTTACAAAATGAAGAATTCAGAAATTGGTTGCTTAAACTAATTTCATCCTATCCAAAGCGAATCACCGTTGGATGTCACGGTTTAACTCATCGGTCATGGTCGGCATGGCCAGAAGATGTAGACGGCTTCCAAACAGCCATAACTCAGGCCTGTGAGCAAATCAAAAGCGTCGTTGGTGAATCATTCCGCCCGTGGTTTAGAGCCCCAGCAGGATATATGGCACCGTGGATGGCAGACGTGCTATATCAATCAGGAATTATACTTGACAGTTCAATAAATGATACCTTGTTAACCAAATCCAAGGCAGGGAAAGGTAATTCTTGGGCTAAAGTACGACAATCAGTAAGAGAGGCAAGTTTAGTCGAGCGCGAGTGGGCAACTAAATGGGGCCTACCAATAAATGGCCCAGCATTATCGATATTTCCACTTTCACTAATTGCCAAACAAGCATGGAAAAACCTGCCTCCGGTGGTAAAAACCGATGATTTAATTTCGTCAGTAGAGGACTCTAATGTTCCAATCAAGACGGTCTATTGGCATCTATTAGACCATGGTAAATCATCAGGAAAATGGCAACCTCCTATTCCTCAATCTATACTGAATCACTAAAAACCGCCAATCTAAGCGACCGATATGTTCAGCGAATTTAATTGGAACAAACCCCAAACTTGGCATCAAACCCTTTCCGCCAAAGAGTCAACAGTTTTAGAAAGAGCAATTTCGATTTCTTTTTTTGCTGGATTGACCGCTCTGTGTGCACAAATTGCCTTCACAGTACCTTGGACTCCAGTACCTTATACCTTCCAAACCTTCGCGGTCTTGGCAACAGGAGTATATCTAAGAAGGAACGATGCTTTCTTTTCTGGTTGCCTTTATCTGTTGGTCGGTGCAATCGGTGCCCCAGTATTTGCTGAAGGTGGCGATATGCTATTTGATAGCGGTAAATTGATCGCTAGTGGTGGTTATCTAATCTCTTTCCCAATTGCTTCTGCGCTAGTTGCTGAAGGATTAGACCGTTCTAGAACAGCCGGAGTTGCAGATCTAAAAGCCCAGATTGTCTGCTGGACATTAGCAATGTTACCAGTCTACCTAATTGGTACGGTTTGGCTAGCCGAATCCTATGGTGTTGACATGGCTCAAGCTTTTGAGTGGGGCGTTGAACCATTCTTGATTTGGGACTTTGCCAAAATAGTAGTAATGGCTTTGGTGACTACTAAGTTGTGGGCATATTCTCAAGCAGAATGAAATTCTCTAGGGCTAGATTTGCAACTAATATTACAGCTTATGGCTTTGTAAAAGTCCGGTTCATCAAGTGCCCTAAAAGACGCCTGCACTTCTCAATGAGATAAGCGCAATAATCCCACAAACTATGTAGATAAGAATTCCAATCGGGCCTCTCTTGAATTTTGAAGACGGTTTGAATCCAAGAACTGGTTCTGCTTTCTCTGCAAGGTCATCTTCTACCTCTCCAATTGTCTTCATGGTTGTATGGAATATTAACTGTTTTATAGTATTATTGTGATATCATATAGATATTTTTATAATAGCGCGGATAATGAGCCTAAACGGTGAAACAATGGACCCACAAAGCGCAGCAATAAGTGAAATACAATTTAGAGATATAGAAATTAAATCCTTGAGTGGTTGGCTAGGGCTATTTATCCATTTGATAGTAGTCCCAGTAGCTGGCCTACTATGTTTTGTATTGTATGCAGGGGGGCCAATAGGTGCCGCTCTTGGTGCACTGCTCCAACTAATTATTTCCATTCTATGGTTTGTTATGTGGAATTCCTATGTGGTGATAAATCCAAACGAGTCTGCAGTATGCCAATTCTTTGGTAAATATGTTGGTTCAGTAAAAACCGAAGGATTCCGCTGGTTCGTCAATCCACTATACGAGAAAACCAAGGTTATCTTTAGAATTAGAAATTTTGAATCGGCAAAGTTGAAGGTTAACGATGTCAATGCTAACCCAATCGATATAGCAGCAGTAGTTGTGTGGCGCGTATTTGATGCAGCTGAAGCATTATTCGAAGTAGATGATTATGAAAATTATGTGCAAATTCAAAGTGAGGCGGCTCTAAGGGCAATGGCTACTAAGTATCCTTACGATATTATTGAAGAGAAGGATCTTGGCGGTGTCGCTCTTTCAAGTCACCAAGAAGTAGTGGCTACGGAACTTAGAGAATCGGTTCAAGCAAGGCTTAGCAGAGCAGGGATCGAGGTGTTGGAGGCTAGAATTAGTCACTTAGCCTACGCTCCTGAAGTCGCCCAAGCAATGTTACGAAGGCAGCAGGCAAGTGCGGTGGTTGCAGCAAGAAGAGAGATTGTCGACGGTGCAGTTGGTATGGTTGAACTAGCATTAGACCAGCTAAGTGTAAAAGGCATAATTGAACTTGATGAAGATAAGAAAGCCACAATGGTTAGCAATCTATTAGTCGTTCTATGTTCAGAAACGGATACAACCCCGGTAGTTAATACGGGTTCATTATACCAGTGAGGCGATTTAATTGAATTCTGGATTACTTTGGTCACTATTTGGCAATATAATTGGGGTAGTCTTTTGTGCGGGCTATGCTGTATACACCTTTCTTAGACAAGGTACTCATGTTAGGGGAATTGGGTGGAAAAGCAAGGAAGAGTACCCCAAATCATATTATTTCACTCTAGGGATTACGATTCTTATCAGTATATTTTCTCTAGGAGCGATTGTCGTTAGATTGTACACATATTACTATGTCTGAGGTAGTTTAGTTTGGTAAGCAATTCAAAAGATCAATCAAGCATCGAGGACCAGCATAATTCTAGGAGGGTAAAAATGACGAAAAAGAAACTTCTTCTCAGGATAGATCCTGCCCTGCATGATACTCTACGTAAGTGGGCTGATGATGAGTTTCGCTCAATTAATGCTCAAATAGAGTTTTTATTACAGAAAGCAGTCGCCGAAAATAGACGTGATGCCAATGATGCCTGAACAACAACCCAAGGATTTTTGGCAAGAAAATGCCGAAGAGGAAACAAAACTCACAGGTACTGTGACTGAGGAAAATTTCACCATTCCGCTGGGCGCAACTCACCACGCGATATACCCTCAAACCAATGCAGTACTTGCTTTAGTACTCGCAATTATGTCGTTTGCTTGCGGTGGGCTGATTTTTTCAATCCCGGCATTAATTATCGCTCTTGGAGCCAAGAAAGTTACCGATCTAAATCCTTATCATCCTGACACGGGAACGGCTCAAGCAGCATATATCGCATCAATAGTCAACATCGTGTTGAGTATTGTAGTAATAATAGGCTACATCGTAGTGCTTGTCGTTTACTGGAGTTAACGGTTAAGATTTTCTTGATAAGACAACTATTGCACCGGCCATAGCGATGATTGAGGTGACGAGTAAGAAGCCTGGAGTGGACTCAGAACTCTTGTCATTATAATCAGCCTTGACATCACCAGCGTCAATGCCGGTTCCAACTATAACTTCACCTTTCATATTCATCATCAAGTGTGGTTCACATGCATAATAGAAAGTGGTGTTCTCGGTGAACGTATAGGAGAAAGATACGGTTCCTTTAGCTTCTCCTGAATAAATGCCACCAGCGAGGATTTCAGTGCTGCTGATGTCTTCTATCTCTGCTACATTGTGCGGCATGTCGGCGTCCGTCCATTCCCAGCAAACGGTTTGCCCGACATCAATAGAGACCGAGGGGCGGTCGTATGCCGCATCTACTACTCCAATGGTAACGTCACACGGAGTGGTTACTGGCTCTTCTACTTCATCTACAACCTCAGCCGGAGGCGTCAATACCTTGTCAATAACGTGAATTATCCCGTTACTGGCTTCAACATCAGCGCTAGTAACTGTAGCGTCTTCTACTATGACTGAATCGTTGGTTACGGTGAATGATAGTGTGTCACCGTTAGCCGCTTCTGCTGTCATACCATCGGTTACGTTTGCTGCATCAACAGCAGCACCAGATATAACGTGGTAGAGTAAAATATTAGAGAGCGTATTATTTTCCTCTTCAGTGTCAAAGTCTTCTAGGTTGATACCAGCATCAGTAAATGCTTGATCAGTTGGAGCGAAGACGGTGAATGGGCCATCTCCGGCTAGTGTGTCGGCCAACCCGACATGGTTGAGTGCGGCAACCAGGCTATCATGAGACCCGGTACTCGACGCTACGTCAACGATTGTTTGGTCAGTTTCATGGTCGTCTGCTTGCGCAAATTGCGCTGCTTGCAAGACAAATATTAGGGCGATAAGTAATGTGACTTTTCGGTTCATGGGCGTTGAGCAAAAATCGAGGGTTATAAACCACTGTATGTTCACAACGGGTCTTCTTGATTTACGAAATATCTCAATCTGTCAGCCATACCGTGAAGAGATTCTAGGACTCTGGTTTCTGGCTTCAAATTCTTCTGTAATACAACTCTTGTTTCTTGGTCAACCAGCATATCAAACCCCTCAAGTAACCTTGCAAGCCTCCGTTGTAGCCTACCGCCTGTTCGGTCCCAATCCATTAGTAAGCATACTGATGATCCGCCGACTGACTTATTTCTAGTGCCATACTTTTCGTACAGGTGTGCAACAACTCTCTCCAGATTCCAACCTCTGTTTAGGACCTCAATTGGCCCAACAAAACTCAATGATTCAAGCGCTCTTTTGTCTCTTGGCCCTTCGACAATAATTGGCCAATTGTGTAGTCGATTGCGTCGTCGTGCCTCGCCCAGCGATTGTCCAGCATTGCCAAACCGAAGTTCATAATTGCCAAGACCAGTCCCGTCATTGCGATTTGAACTTGCCATATTATCACGCCAACTTTCGTTCAATGATATCTTTAATCTGTTGTATATCTGTGGTGGAAAGTTTTACTTTTTTGCTTTTCAATTTCAGCCCAGTAGTGATTTCTACAGCCTCTTTAGGGAGATTAAATGATTTTGATATCACATGAATTAGTGCCTTATTTGCTTTACCACCCTCGGCAATTGCCTTGACGGCTATTTTTAATTCACCACTCCATTCATTATATCCAATTATGCCTTCTTCCTTTGCAGCAGGATGAACTTTGACGTGCAAAATTGCTTGGCCATCAAGAGTCATCTGGAAACATTTTGAAACATCCAAAAAACCCACAAATCTCTTCAGAATAATCAAGTCGATAAAGTGTCGTAATTTTTACCGCCGGAGAGAATTCTAAAGGAAAAACTAAGGTTCATATACTATGCGGTTAAATGGTGTACTGCTAAGCACCATTGGGTGTTGCAAAACAATTAGCGAGTAGCAATTTTCGACAAATCCTTAAGGGCTACTACTCGGGCGCTCAGACAGGGTGATTCTATTGGTGGCAGAGGATACCGTTTTTTCAGTACTTTACGAAAAGTTTCTGTTTTGGGGAATCATTGTTGGTATTTTTACCTTCGCGTGGCTACTCTATGCAATGATTAGGTATCGTGCTAGTATCGTTCCAGACACAACTGATATCGATCATATCGTGGTAGGCTCATTTCCGGTTGATCGGCACAACACTAAAATCGAAGTTTTATTTTATGTTGTTCCAACAATAATTGTTGTTTGGTTAGTTGTACTTGCCCTATCTTCAAACACAGCGGTTTGGGTCATACCTGACGAAGAAGAAGCCTTTGATATGGAAATAGTTGGGCAACAATGGTTCTGGGAATTCAATTACAAAGAAGAATTAACTTGGCAAGATGATGTGAGAGTATCTGGAATCGATATAAGTTGGTCAGATAACCTAACAGTACAACACTCAAGTAATTCCTCTGCAGTCAATATGACCGTAGTTGTCGACGGCACGGCTACTAATTATGAATTGTTCACAGCCGGGGGCTCAACGCAAATTGACCAAGCCTTCAATCGCTTCGTCGCCTCTTCGGTATTGATACTAGATGCTGAAGGCAATGAACTACACTCTTGGGGACACATACCCATCAACCACAAATTATCAACTGCAGCTGGAGATCATTTGGTTGTACCATGTGATGAAAAAGTAGTGTTGAATCTGTTTTCATATACTTCTGATTACAGTGATTTAAACAGCACTTACTGGGGTGTTCAACACTCATTTTGGCTCCCTGAATGGGGCGTCAAAGAAGATCTTGTGCCAGGTCTTGAAGGTGGTACAATGATGTGGTTTTGGCCCGATGACCCAGGAACATTCAACATTCGCTGTGCTGAATACTGTGGACTTGACCACTCAAAGATGATTGGCAATGTCGATGTTGTTGCTCCAATCCAAAACGGGCTTGAATACTGTGATGAAGACACAGGCGTCCTGAAAGAAGGAGGCTCTAATTAATGCGCACCAGAACCATTGCTCTTCTATCTCTAGTGCTAATTTCTCTAGTAATGGTCCCACAATTTGACGCTGCACCATCGGGGATTGGTTCAGCAGGCGACAATGGTTGTTCTTGTCACGGAGGGCCTTCATCTGATACCGTTGTATCGGTTACTGGTCTGCCAGAAAATTATAACGCGAGTGAAACCTACACATTCACAGTTACTGTTACTAACGATGTAATGACATTACACAATGATGGCAGCACCGAGGGCGCAGATCCATGGAATGGCCGTGCAGGCGGTTACAGAATCTTAGCATCTAAAGGCTTAGTCACCTCAGTAGACCCAACAGTTAGTCAGGAAATGGATGGCGGATTGACTCACACTACAGAAGGAAACGCGGTTCGAACTTGGGACTTTGAATGGACTGCCCCTGCTGATGACAGCCAATTTGTTGAATTCACTATTTACGGCAATGCTGTCAATGGTGGTGATGGTTTTAACGGCGATATGTGGAACTCGTTTGAAACAACTATTGCCGGAATCAATGCTGGTGAAATGGCCCCTAGTGTCAGGGCGCTAGTGCTTCTGCTAACGGCAGTAGGATTAGCACTTGGTTTGATTATCCTAGGCGTAATGTGGGTTTACTACTCAAGGTCACCAGAGACTTTTGGAATTTACAACTTTTGGGCTTACCTCAAGCCTTGGCTAACAACCACAGACCACAAAGAAGTCGGTATCCTATACTTCTTGTACGGATTTTTCTTCTTCCTCGTTGGTGGTTTCCTCGCTCTATTGTTTAGAATACAACTTGCGGTGCCAGAGAACACCTTCCTTACCGAAACAGAGTACAACTCATTCTTCACTTTACACGGCACCACTATGATTTTCTTGGCCGCTATGCCAATGATTGCCGGTTTCATGAACTATGTTTTGCCGCTTCAAATCGGTGCCAAGGATTTAGCTTTCCCAAGAATCAATGCTATGGGATTATGGCTACTAGTATTTTCAAGCCCACTGATTTACACAGGAATTTGGTCTGGTGAAGCAGCCGACATTACTTGGGTTATGTATCCACCTTATTCGTCACTGACCGAAGCCAATCTCGGTGAAGGTCTCTCTCAGTATGGTTCCAACTTAGGTACTACGGCGTTCTTGTCGGGAATGCTCATGCTTGGGGCATCATCCACATTAGGAGGTGTGAATTTCATTACTACTGTGTTCACCATGCGTGCTCCAGGCGTCACTTGGATGAAGATGCCACTATTCACTTGGTCAGTATTCGTCAGCGTATTCATGCTGTACATGTCACTACCTGCCTTGGTTATTGGTTTGGTATTCCTACTATTTGATCATACAATTGGCACGGTATTCTTTACTAGTGGCGGCGATAGCCTGCTGTTCCAGCATTTGTTCTGGTTCTTTGGCCATCCTGAAGTATACGTAGTTATTATTCCAGCATTCGGAATTGTATCAGAAGTTCTCGCTACAAGTGCTAGAAGATCTATCTTTGGCTACAAATCGATGGTATTTGCCATGGCCGGTATTGGCATTGTCGGGTTTATTGTCTGGGGGCACCACATGCTGACTTCTGGTATGGATGCATTTTGGCGAGCCGCGTTCATGATTACTACTATGGCGGTTGCCATACCGACGGGGGCGAAAATATTCAACTGGTTGGCTACCATTTGGGGCGGTAGCCTTGTCATGAAGACTCACACCCTCTGGTCGCTAGGTTTCTTGGTAACATTTACTCTTGGAGGAATTTCAGGAATGTTCTTCCCAGTTGCTGGATTAGATGTACACTTCCACGATTCATACTTCGTAGTGGCTCACTTCCACTATGTTTTCATCGGCGGAACAGTCTTTGGTATTCTGTCAGGAGTGTACTACTGGTACCCTAAGGTTACCGGACGTAAACTCAACGAAAAGCTTGGCTTATGGCACTTCTTGATCGGATTCTCTTCTTACAATGCTGCCTTTTGGCCAATGCATAAACTTGGAATTAACGGTATGCCAAGAAGAACCCATTCCTATCTTGAAGAAACAGGATTTGCTGAGTATAACATGGCAGTCAGCATATTTGCTTTCATCTTTGGATTAAGCCAATTGTTACTAGTTTGGAATCTCTGGACTTCCCGCCGCAATGGTGAGCCTGTTGGCAAGGACCCGTGGGGTGGATGGTCGCTAGAATGGTCTACAACCTCGCCACCGCCAACTCCATCATTCCATGATATACCGACTCAGGGTGACATGAATGAACTGTATGGTCATCATGACCACTCAGATAAGAAAACGGTGGCTGAGACACTGTGGACTGCTAAACCAAAGGGGGCCGAAGAATGAGTGCTCATGGTAATCATGTCGAAAATTCCGTTTGGGGCAGAGCAATTCTAATGGCGGGAGCAATACTAACTATTGGGATAGTCTCGTTTGCTGCTTTAGGGCTAGGTGTCGGTAGTATCAAACACGATGCTTATGATGAAGCAAAGGAAACATATTATCAAGCAATGGAAGATCCAACTATCTCTCAAGATGAGTTAGACCACCTGCATCATGAAGAAATAGATGCACATCTTTCCTATCTAACCTACTGGGTAGCAGGGGTGACCATTATGGTCATTAGTATCATTTATGCGGTATTCTTAGGTGTTGGAGGATTTATCAATACCATTCAACCTCAAGAAGAGGAAAGTCACGGCGACCATCACGGTGATGATCATCATGATGAACACCATGGTTCAGCCTCACCAATCATTTTCTGTTTTGGTGTACTGTTATTCTTGATGGGATTCCCTGACTTTGTCGAAGGGGTTAGGCCGTTACTCTCACAAGGTGGCACCTTTGAAGCAGGTAACTTAGTGCTAAGCATGATTGGTCTGACAATCATCATGATTGGTATAGCAAACTGGTGGCGAGAAGACCTACCGTTCATCGGACATGGTGAACAAATCGCTACTTCTGCACCATTTGAAGGTGAACATATCAGAAAAGCTGGACTCTGGGTATTCATTATGTCTGAGGTCATGGTCTTTGCAACATTCTTTTCTTCATATCTTAGAGTTAGAACCGAATGGTGTACAAAGTGGGCTTTTGACAACGGCTTAGAAAACGGCACTCCAGTAGAGGGTTGTGTAAGTCAAAGCCAAATTGATTTGTTTAACGCAGGAGAACATGTTACCGGCGATGTAGTCATGACTGCATCCGACTACCTGCGTCCTGGAGGTGCTGCAGGTACCGGAGACTTCTGGACAATGTTGCCCGGAGCAGTAAACACTTTTGCCCTAATTATCTCTTCATACACTATTGTGCTTGCCCTCAAGACCGCTAAAGCAAAGGATTGGGAAGCACCAAAAGGAATTCTAAGGCACATACTGCCGGATAAGAAGACTGCAGTTAAAAACTATCTAATTGCTACTTTACTTCTTGGTACGATGTTTATCGTCTTGAAACTAGTAGAGTGGAGCCATCTAGTGGCAGAAGGTTTCACAGTTGGAACCTCTCAAGGGTCAATATTCTACGTGGCCACAGGCGCTCACGGAGCGCACGTTTTCGCTGGATTGCTAATCATGCTTTATTTGGTATTCAAGGCAGATACTGTTGGATACGATGAGGACAATGGCCAAGGAATCGAATATTTCGGTTTGTACTGGCACTTTGTCGATTTAGCCTGGGTAGTTATCTTCCCAGCATTCTATTTGTATTGAGGTGAAAATATGGGCGAACATGAGACAACAGGAATAATTGAATCAATCGTTGAGCGTCTTCCAGGCAACCAAGACATTTACTTTTGGAATTTCATTGTCTTGATGCTCTTTACTTTATTTGAGGTAGGAGCAGTATTTTTCGAAACAGTACCTGGGACTGAAATAAAAATATCTAGGTTTGCCGTATGGAGCATTCTGATAATTGTTGGAATAGTCAAAGGCTATGGTATTGCGGCCTATTTTATGCACTTGAAAGGCGATCCAAGAATTTACACTAGAACCGCGTTATTCCCTGTATTATTTGTATTGTTGATGCTTTGGGGTATTGGTTTGTCCAATCCAGAAGCAATTACTGAACTACCATCGTGGTGTACTCCTGACTGGGATTATGCCACCTCTAGATGATATGTTGATTGCATAACAAAAAGAAGTATTCATATACACTGTTAAGCAGGGTTTTCCATGATGTCAAAGAAGTCTATGCTAGCGCTGTTAGTAGTATCGCTATTTATCACCTCGGCAATACCAACCGCTTCTGCGTACAAAGGTTATCAACTTTCACGGCCACCAGTTGAGGATTTTAGTCTAATAGATCAAAATAATCAAGTTGTCAATCTTACAGATTCACGAGGCGATGTTGTTGTTGTAGCATTTATTTTCACAAGATGTCCAGATGTTTGCCCTGTTATTACTCAACTACTAAGTTCAGTAGAATCTGGCATTGGAGCAGATTATGAAGAACATGTATCAATTATCTCAATATCGGTAGACCCTGAATATGATACACCAGAACGCCTAATGGAATATACCGAGTTACACAAAGTCAACTGGTCACATCTAACTGGCGATATAGCAGACATGGAAAATATATACACTAATTTCGGTTTAGTTGTACAAAAGAATGTCATTGAGGCTCACATTGGCGATATCAACGGCCACCAAGCTGAAGATTCGACTGTAATGTTTGTCAACAAATCCGGCGTATCAACCGAATTGATGAATATCCCAACTGCTTGGTCAACAACTAAGTTTGCTGCATTTGAAGCAGATTGGGAATTGAATTATTCAACTCATCCGGAATACGGGACATTTGTTAGCGGAATTGCTGGTGTTGAAGCACCATCTGATTACTCTTGGTGGTGGAAACTAATGACTTTCAACACCACTGATTCTTCTTGGGAAGGCTCGATGCTAGGCGTTGATTCGGTAACAATTCCAGCAAGTAACAATATTGCGTGGATTGCTTCTACGGCTGATGAAAGCTTACTGCCGATGCCTGATTTAAACACCTCATCAGTTTCGCTCGTGTTCCCAGATAATACCACTGACCACCAACAAATCAACAATTCAAATGGTTGGCATTTGACTTCAGCAGCCTTTGATGGCGCAGGAATACAGTTCCAAGCTCCTCATTCACAATATGGGCATTATCTCGAATCAGTAGGTCAAGAAGACCCCGCAGCAGATAATTACTCTTGGTGGTGGCAACTACATCAATGGAATGAAACCTCAATGGGATGGCAAGCCAGTGATGTCGGCATGGATTCAATTGAATCCCCTTCTTACCTAGCATGGGCGCCAAACAGTACTGTAGACGCTGACATACCGATGCCAGGAGCATTTGTTGAAGACGACCAACAAGAGTGTGACGGCAATGGATGGGAAATGGGTAGTGGTGCTGGCAAGCACTGTATGTGCGATGAAGGCTATGAATGGCCTGAAGATACCATGCTTTCATGTGTCTTAGCAGACGTTGTAGAAGAGTACAATGTCGGTCACTCAACTACCACTTTTATTCTTGATACCGAAAGAAAGCCAGTAGTGGCTTGGACTGGAGATAACTGGAATGCAGAAGAATTCATTGCTGATGTTCAGGCTCTGGTTGAGGATGAAGGCTTAGTTGACACGGATAGTGACAGCGTGCCAGGCTTCACGGCGATCGCCAGTATTGCAGCAATTTCACTAGCAGCCGTCAGAATTGGTCGAAAGCAAGCTAATTCATCAGAATAAATCATCCTGATATCTAAGGCAAAAGACTAGAAAGAGGAATATCTGCGCAAACATGTTGCAGAGATCGCATAGCCCGGTATTGCGGTGGACTTGAAATCCACTGTCGTAAGACACGGGGGTTCGAATCCCTCTCTCTGCGCCAAGATTGTTGTTTTTAATCCAGTTAGATGATGGAAGAGTTCTCAAACTAAATCCCCTCTCCTAGGTACATGCGGAGAGCGCGCCTTGCCATGTTAATGGTCGCAACTATGGTGTTTGCTGGATGTTTAGGTGCTAATACTGCCGAGTGGGGCAGCAATGGTATCGATGTTGATTTCTCTTCAAGTGAGGCGTCAATTACCACTAATCTTGGCGACGGCGAATTATCATTTGAGAATTTGTCGCCAATCGGTTGTAATGTTGGTGAAGAAATCTACCCAAGTAAAAATGCTAGTGATCGAATAAAATTCTCCGGTTTCCTATCAGCCAGTATGCTGTATGAGTCCCACGACCCAATCGATGGGACGAAGGGAATGGATAACGCAGTAACTGCTGCGGTTGCCATCCAAGCAATGTCTAAGGCTGATGCAGGTAACGTCAAAGACGGGGAAGGAGCGAGAATCGACATAAAACAATGGAATGTTCCATTAATGCCCGAAACTCGGGCAGGGACGGTAGATTTGGACGAAATCGACCAAGACACAGAATCTGATTGGTATATTTTAGGCCTTATTCCAACCACTGAAAATTTGAATGATGGCTTCAAAGCGTTAACAGAGTGGCATAAACCAATAACCGTTCATGGCTACCTTATTAGTCCAACTTTGGTCAATGGTAGTACCTTTGCCAGCGGACAAACTGCAGGATACTATAAGTCTGGCAATGCATCTTATAGCCACACTTTGGGTAACGAATGCGAGTTAAATGTTGGAATTAATAACCTGCAATCTGTATACGTTCTAGTTGATGAAATCGAACTAAACGGCGAGGTAATCAGTGCCAGCGGGAATTCTGATGACGAATGGAAAAATGGCGACATGCCTTTCTTAGGCAGGGCTGGATTTATCCTATTCTTCTTAATTGTCGGTATAGGTGGAGCTGTTGGCATGTTCATACTTTCACAGATGATTGTCAGGCAAGGGGCTAAAGAGACCATGAAAATTTTGCTTGGTGATGAAGGATTAGCGAAAATTAAGAAAGTTGCCGCTGATCTTCGCCGTGATAAAAAATCAGGTAACATTTCTCCCACTGAACGTAAACGTCAGCAAGATAAACAAGACCGTGAGGAAAAGAAACAACGTAAACCTCCCGGCAAATCAAAAGCCGATACTGGGCCATTAGCCGGTTTTGATTTGGATAGTGCTCTTTCATCTAAATCAGATGATGATGGTCCTCAAGATTTTGGCAGTAAGTCCTCATCAGTAGTGGTTAGTCAAGAAGCGATCAAATTGGAGCAACAGGCAATGGATAGGGCGCCAGCAGTTCAAAACGAAACCTGGACGCCACCAACCTCAACTCGGGCAAGTTCACCAGTTAGCAATGTTGTGTCAAGTGAGCCAGCACGGAAAAAGACAGAGCACTTCACCGGTAGTGTCCGCAAAGAATCACCAGCTCCTAAAGCCAAAGCCCCAGTCAAGAAGCGACGGGCTGCCAAGAAGCGGAAAGCAGTAATGCCAGACCAGAGTCACGTCGAGCCTGAGCCGCAATATGAAGAAAAGGCTCACCAAGAGGCATTTGAGGAAGATGAAGACTTCTCAGATTTCTCTTTATGAAGAATGAATTATTTTTAATGCACCCTGCATAACTTCCATTTTAAGCGGTGTAGAACCAATATTTTCCCCATCAACATTAATCGCAGTTGGCTTCGGAGTGGTTATTTCAAGAGTTTTGAATCGATGATAGTCTACCTTAGGGTGAAATACATGTCGTCCTTCTTTCTTTAATTGACCGAAGGCTTTGAGGATTTGACCTCGCTTCATCTTCTTCAAGATACCAATATCCATCTTACCATCATCAAGTGAAGCACCAGGTGCTAAAGGAAGTAGTGAACCGCCAGTTTGGCTATTTTGGATTAAAAATAGGGTGAAGTCATCTTCAAACACATAACCATCGATGGTGAGTTTTGCATTTCGACGATTGTTAGCCATGATGGCCATTAAGATGCCAACATCATAGCGCATTGGGCCCATCCAACGCATTTTTTCCGCTTTGATGGTAGAATCAACACCAAGACCCCAAGTAACTAAATTAGTACTGTAGCGAGTTAATTCACCACCTTCGCTGCCTGGCAGTCCAGCAACCATGTCGACCTTGGCCAAATCTAGAGTTTGATAGTGACCAGCACAAATCCTTGCTAC
>DUJK01000155.1 GCA_013329925.1 Candidatus Poseidoniaceae archaeon | reverse complement strand
AACACCAGTAACTAGTGCAGCAACAGTCATTGAAGTCTTCCATTTTGCTGAAACATTCTGTCTTTCAAGAATGAAGAAGACAGTAGATGCAAGCATCATTGCGGTTGCGAGCCAAAACGAGACACCAACCATATCAGTGGTATCAAGTGCGGCACCTTCCGCTGCTACCGTTCCTAGTGTAAGCAACGATAAAGTTCCAATTAAAAGCAGGCTCGACGTTTTTTTGAGATTAGATTTAAACATATTCCTCGATTTGGCGGTAGTGAGGGTATATTTAAATTAATGTATATTTAAATTCAGTAAAACTCCCGTTTGAACACTCCACATCCTATTGTAGATTCCTTTCTTTGAAATTAAATCTTCATGTGAACCATCTTCCATTATAACTCCATTATCTAGAACTATAATTCTATCAGAATTACGAATTGTTGACAACCGATGGGCAATTATAATTGTAGTCCTATCTTTTGAAACCTTTTCGATTGACCGTTGCAATGCTGCTTCAGTCTCATTATCAACCGCCGAGGTCGCTTCATCTAGAATCATCAGAGGAGCATCTTTCAATACTGCTCTAGCGATGGCCAATCGTTGTCTTTGACCTCCAGACAGCCTATGGCCTCCTTCACCGATCATAGTATCCCAACCATTCGGTAATTTTTCAATAAATTCAGAAGCCTCAGCAATTACTGCAGCCTGCTTTACAGCATCATCATCTGCTTCCGACATCCCATAACGTATATTTTCTAGAATTGTTGTTGGAAATAAAGTGATGTGTTGGTCTACCAAAGCGATCGAAGATCTTAATGATTTCAAATCCCAAGTTTTGATATTTTCACCAACCCATTCTATTTCGCCATCATTTACATCGGCAAATCTCAATAATAACCGAACTAAAGTAGTCTTACCCGAACCTGTCGAGCCAACAACCCCTAATGTTTTCCCAGCGGCAATTTCCAAATTTAGTCCGGTGAATATATTTTCACGTTCAGGATAACCAAACCCAACATCTTTCAAAATTAGATTTGAGGTGGCAACGTCTTCTCTTTCTGGAATAAACTCACCGTTAACTAATTCCATTGGAGATTCAAGGACATCCAATACCCTTGTAGATGATGCCATCGCTCTTTGATATAGATCAAATGTTTCACCAAGCCTAGTCAGCGGCCAAAGCAGTCTTTGAGTCATGAAAACAAGTACAGAATATGCCCCAATAGCCAACTGACCTTCTAGAGTCAACCAACCACCGAGAAGCAAAGTCGCTGTAAAACCACATAAAATCGCCATTCTAATCAACGGCGTAAATGCTGCTGACAACCTAATAGCATCTCTATTTGCATCTCTGTATTCATTACTTAAGTCTCTCACCCGAACCATTTCTCTCTCTTCTGCAGTAAATGATTGAATGGTTGACATGCCAGACAAATCATTTTCAAGTAATGCATTTATCTTACCAGCGGAATCTCGAACCTTAGCATATCGAGGTTCAAGACTTCTTTGATACTTGAAAGATCCCCATACAATTATTGGAATAGGGAGTACTGCAAATAAAGCGATTTTCCAAGATATTGCTATGAAGATTGCACCAACAACTAACACCGTAGTACTGACTTGCAACAAGTCATTAGCGCCCTTGTCTAAGAACCGTTCTAATTGATTTATATCATCATTTAAAATTGCTAAAATATCGCCTTTTTGCCTTTCATCAAACCACCCCATTCCCTGTTTTTGAACATGATTAAACGTATCTAATCGTAATTCATGTTGTACTGTTTGGGCTAAATTGCGCCACAGAATACCAAAGAAATATTCGAATAGAGATTCAAAACCCCAAACGATAAAAGTTACAACTGAAAGTAAAACCAATTGATTCCAAGGGTCCTGAAATCCCAACCCCGCAAGAAATGAATTCTCTTGTAAAACGACAACATCGACAGCTAAACCGATTAACAATGGAGGGGCAAGGTCCCAAATTTTGTTTATTATTGAACAAGCAGAAGCCAGACGTATCGTTTTCTTATGAGATGAAGTATGCTTTAACAGCCTCCTTAATGGACCAACTTCCCCCATGCCCATCCGTCGACATGGGGGTTGATAACACTATGATAACAACCATATCACCCGTAATACATATGGAACGGGAAGCAGACCGAGGGATTAGGGAGTCATATGCTGAGGGACGATGAGACCACTCTTTCATACATCTCTAGTAAATCAGAAAAAACCCGCCATATCACTTTGATAGATCCAGCAAAACAAGATCCTGAAACCGCTGCAATTAGGGCTATGATTGCTGTAGAGTGCGGTAGTGAGATGATATTTGTCGGCGGCTCAACCGATACACCAGACGAAATAGTCCACTCTACTTGCGTTGCAATCCAAGAATCTCTTGAGTTGCGCGTTTTTGCTGCCAGCCAAGACCCCAATGGAAATGAAGAATCATGGAAGATTCCAGTAGTACTTTTTCCTGGAGGCGCCCATGCCCTTTCACCTGCTGCAGATGCGATTACATTCATGATGTTGATGAATTCAAAGAGTAGGAAATTTCTGATTGGCGAGCAACTAAGAGGGGCTCCATATTTGCAAAAATTTGGCGTTGAACCATTACCTACTGGGTATCTAGTATGTGCTCCTGGGGGAAGGGTAGGTGAGGTTGGAGATGCCGAATTAATCCAACCCGAAGATGTTGAATTAGTACATTCATATGCCTTGACAGCATCCATGTATGGCTTCAAAGTGTTGTATTTAGAAGCAGGTAGTGGGGCAGACAAACAAGTTAATCCATTATTGATACAGAGTGCAGCGAAATGTGATGATTTAGTTTTACTAGTTGGAGGGGGGATTAGAACAGCAGAGCAGGCTAAAATTGCAGCAGATGCTGGAGCAAATTGGATTGTAACTGGTACGTTAACTGAAGATGCTGAGGATTCCGACGATTTGAGGGCAAAATTAACTTCAGTAATTTCAGCAATCAGTTCTTGAAAAACCTCTTTCTATTTTTAGAAATCAACTTATACACAATATTTCTAAT
>DUJK01000200.1 GCA_013329925.1 Candidatus Poseidoniaceae archaeon | reverse complement strand
TTTTCTAACGAAATCACGGTGTAGCTTCATGCAAATATTCTTGACAGTTGAATCGTCTTTAACAATCAAAGGCTCCTCCAAATCTGCCTCCTCACCTTGCGGTTTTAGGTAGACTCGCATAAAACCAAGATTATCATAAATGAAATCTTTTAATTCGTCCAGACCAATATCTTTGAATGCTGAAATACGCATTATTGGCCAATCCTTTGGTAGTGCCTTTGTTGCTCTAACTAGGTCCTCTTCAGTAGCAATATCAATTTTATTTATGGCAATTACCGCTTTTTCATAGATTCTATTCTCTGCTAAACAATCAACAATTTGTTCAGCAGTCGTATCATTTCTTAACGTAACTATAGCAGAAGTATAACCAAAAGAGCGAATTATCTCCCCCATCTCTTCATCACTAAGATGGGTTTGCTCAACAGTTGAACGCACATCAATACCACCTCTTTCGGTTCGTTTGATGAATACTGGAGGCTTTGTTTCATTTAGCCGTAACCCTGCATTATGAAGTTCTCTATGTAATACATTGAAGTGGGCATCTTGGAAAGGGTCGACGATATACAACACCATATCTGCGCTTCTGATTACATTGAGAATCTCTCGCCCGCGACCTTTGCCTTCAGCAGCACCCTTGATTAGCCCGGGTAAATCCAGAATCTGAATCTTAGCACCCCTATGTTCCATAACTCCTGGAATACAAGTCAGTGTGGTAAAAGCGTATCCAGCTGCTTCAGAATGTGCATCAGTAACTTTGGAGATAAGCGTAGATTTACCCACAGAAGGGAATCCAACCAAAGCAACTGTAGCATCACCGGATTTCTTTACTTCAAATCCTTTGCCACCGCCACTTGCTTTAGAGTGAGCATGGGCTTTTTCCTCTTTTAATTTCAGTTGGGCAATCTTAGCTTTTAGCTTCCCAATGTGAGCATTAGTGGCCTTGTTTTTTTGGGTTTTATCTATCTCGGCGCGAATCAATTCGATTTGCTCTTTGATAGTTGCCATAATGACCCCAAAACGACGCTGTAAGTAGGGTACTCTTGAAATCTATTGTTGAATCAGGGCAGAATTGACAGAAGTTGTATGCGATGACATCAAAGCAGACGAGCATCTAGGGGTTAATATGGGGATTGAAACTGTTTTACTGTTGGTGGAACAGCAAAGTCTTGAAACTATATTGAAGATGCCGTGGAATGATGTTTACCAAGGCATGGAATCTGGTTCGTTGAGAGAATATCGACCCGAAAAATCTGACCGATTAGCACGTTTATTCGATATTGATTGTGAGGCAGAAATATTAGACTGGATGGAAGAAATTGGGGCCAAAGATGGTTCTGTACGTGAAGTACTTCAAAATATAGACAAAGGGGAAGAAGGGCTCTTATTATTGATGAACTACATGAGTCTAGGTCACTGGGAATGTTGGGAAGCAAGGACCTATCTCTACCTAGATGTGGCATTAGATAGAGTAATTGAGAGCCGAAATGATTTGTATTCAAGTACTACATGGACAGATTTGAAACTAAAATTGGCAAATTTACCAGAAGATGAATTTGCCGACAAGGTATGCATCGATTGGATGGAGCGACGAAAACAACTTGGTGAGACAATCGATGAGAAAGAAGACCCAAAAATAATTCCAACCTTTGAGGCTCATACCCGTAATTCAAAATTATTAGTCCATGCAATAACCACTTGGGAAAATACCGAAGGAATAATTGGAATTGTCGGCAGAGAACACCTAGAAGCGGTTAATTGGGGCCATGGAGTGCACAATCTAAGCAATTATCTGCATCAATAAACGACGACGGATTGAAGAATAAGGGCTTGCACCCAACACCATGTCTGAAGAATCGGATGAGGAATCTATTGACTCTGTAGACGATGAACTTCCAGTAATTGAAGAGGGTGCTGACACCATGGAAGTCGGGGTAATCGAAGAGGAAAAAGACCCATTGGAAGCGGCTCTTGAAAGAGCAGAACTTGCTGAAAAAGAAATCGCCTACAAAGATGCTGAAATCCAGAATGTACGTAAGCGATTTATTGGTGAAAAATCAGAATTGATTCAATATGGCAGCATGGGATTAGCTAGGAAGATGCTAACTGTACTTGCTGATGTTGATCGAGCCATGTCTAATATCGAAGATGGCGATCAATCGCCATTGGCACAAGGACTTCGTCTGCTGCGTAACAAAATGTGGCACGAGTTATCTGGCGATGGAGTAACTGCAATTGAAGCAAAGGGACAAAAATTTGACCCGGCCAAAATGGAAGCAATAACCACAATTCCTGCCTCAGAAGAATATCCCGGTGGAATGGTTGTTGATGTATTAGAGGCTGGCTACATGTACAAGAAAAAAGTCTTAATCGCTTCTAGAGTAGTTGTAGCATCGGATTAACCGACATTGACTCCAGAACCCATTGTCGACAAACGGTATATTGCATCGTTATCGATTAGCCAGTTCACTACTATTTCTGGAATTGAGGCGCCAAGAACACTAGCCACTGCTTCATCATCATAAACAGTAGACAACATAAGCGCCGTTTGACGCACTCGCCAACCCTCAAAATTATCACGATTTGATAATTCAATTAGGCTAGTATCAAAACCAGATTCCTGGTATAATCTATCGGTAGCCTCATCTGAAGTTACTAATGTTCCAACACCGTGGAACTTGGTTGCATGTGACACCCAATTTGGTGGGTCATTAATATCTTCAATACCAATAATTTCTGCCTGTTTATCTTTAGATTTTAGCCATGATTCTACCATCCCTTTTCTCTCTTCAAAGGTCCATGGATTATCAGATTCCCAACCTTTAGCGGCCGAGCCGATAGCAATAACTAGTTCATCATCACTTTGGCGACATAATTCTAATGCTGAATTAACTAGAAATTCATGCCCCTTGTGAAAGGGTTGAAAACGCCCTAAAACAATATACCGTGTCAAATTAACACCTCAGAAAAACGAATCAACATCAACCTCAGGGATAGTAACTCCGTGGTCTTTGAAACATTCTAACATCCTTTTGCAACCCTCAATCATTTCTTCCTTGGTCGTTTCACCCATTGACCCGACACGGAACATCTTGCCTTTCAGATGATCTTGAGCTCCAATAACTTGAGTCGCATAGCGCTCTTTCAAATCTACACGCCATTGATCGTTAATTCCCTCGGGATACATAATAGCCGTAACAGTAGAACTTCTCTGAAAAGGGTCTGCTGGCAATTCAAAACCAAGGTGGCTAAACAAGTTTTGCACACCTGCTGCTAAACTTTGACACCGGTTCCAACGGTTTTCCAATCCTTCTTCTTTCAGGACATTCAATGCTGCAGACCAACCCATTGCTAAATTGATTGCTGGAGTCCAGGGTGTTTGGTCGTCATCACCCTTTTTGAAGGCAGATATGATATCAAGATAAAACAGTGCATTACTATCTCCCTGTTCTCTAATCGCTTTACAGCGTTCATAAAATTTAGTAGTAAACGCGATTGCTGCAATTCCAGAAGGACCTGCGGTGCATTTTTGCGCACCCATGGCTGCCGCCTCTACATTCCATTTCTCCAAGTGAACTGGTAGGCCACCTATCGAAGTTATTCCATCCAAAATAAACGAAGTATTGTACCGATTACACATCTCAGCAATCGCTGGTGCATCTTGGGTAATTCCTGAACTAGTTTCATTGTGGCAAATCAGTAATGCTTCATAACAACCACGTTCCAGTTGTTGCTCCAACTCATACAAATCAAAGGCCCTCCCCCATTCATATTTGATATGTTTAACATTACAAAATCGTTTGCACATCTCAGCGACTCGTTCACCAAACTTCCCATTGGTCGGAACTAATACCAAATCATTAGACCGGAAACGATTAGCGATTAACATCTCCATTGCAGCAGTCCCGCTACCAGAAACTACCATCACTTTATAATCGTCTTCTGAAGACCAAGAATGAGTTTTCTTTACCGGTTGGGATGGTGTCAAATTAAAGGCATAGCGCAAACCTGAATTCAAGTCCGCCATAACATCTCGAAACTCACCACCTCTAGCAGTGATAACCGGTGTTGCCATTGCTTCAAGACATCGCTGATTCATTCGCACCGGTCCGGGAACAAGGAAGCAATCCCCATCGTGCTTTGCCATGGTTGGGGCTAGACTCGATAGTTATTCAATTAGTGTACACAAGCGTCGCACTGATAGAGGACAAACCCAACGGATTGTCATGATGCGCGTCGGTATTGCAATGATACAAGGCGCCCGCCATGAGCATTATCAAGCAATTAAACACGCAAGCATGGAAATGCAACAGGAAGTGGAAGTAGTAGAGTTACGCAAGGCAGAACAAGTTGACTCATCGATTGACGGTCTAATCTTACCTGGTGGAGAATCCACAACCATGCGAATTGCTAGCCTTAGTGAATCACTGTTAGAAGGCTTATTTGATTGGATGACAAAATATCCAAACAGACCGGTATTAGGTACTTGCGCAGGAGCGATATTACTTGCTCAACCAACTAAAGGGCGTGAACGTTTCATCGATTTAGATATCGCCAGAAACGCCTGGGGTAGGCAGAAATTTTCGTTTGAAGCAGGTGTTGAAGTTACTCTTGAAACACCAGAACAATCAACCAATGTAGAGGTTGAACTTAGCAGAGACAAGTTCAATCACAAACCATTACCGATGGGTAATCATGCCATCAAGTCTGAATCAGAACAATTCCCTGGGGTCTTTATTCGGGCACCTCGGTTTATTCAAGATTCAGTGAAATGTCAACCTATAGCTCATTTATCACAAGAGATTGTCGGCGTTTTACAAGGCGAAAAATTAGCGCTTACTTTTCATCCAGAACTTACTGGTGACAGAAGATTTCATCGTTGGTTAATCAGTCGAATAATGGATTGTAAACAGTAAATTCGTGCGAGGGTTTGAAACCGTAAATCAATAGCGGCGTGTGTTAGTATGCTTGGACAACTGCCGATGGTGACTGAAATAATACCTGCTGAACTAGGTGAAGCAGAAGGTTGTATTCAATGTCAACGTGGTAGTAAACTGGTCTTATTTGTCACCGGCAAATGCCACTGGGGATGCGACTATTGTCCATTATCAGATAATCGTCGGGAATCACCTGATATGTTTGCTAACGAAAGGAGATGTTCTGAGTGGTCAGAAGTAATTGAAGAAGGTCGAGCAATGAATGCTACTGGGACTGGAATTACTGGTGGTGACCCAATGCTGGACATGGAACGTTCGCTCGAAGCAATCAAACAATTGAAGGCTGCATTTGGACCTAAGCATCACATTCATCTCTATACCTCAATACCATTTAATCCAATTAATTGTTCAAGATTTGCCGAGGCGGGATTAGATGAAATCAGATTTCATCTATTGGATGGCACCATCGCAAAATATTTGCCAGTAATTGACGGATGCCATAATACGGGAATTAATGTCGGAATAGAATTACCTTGTGAGCCTGATAAGGAAACAGACTTGTTAGCACTATTAGACTCAATGAATGGTAGTAATATTCAGTTTCTCAATCTAAATGAATTAGAAATTACTGTCGGCAATCAAGATAATATGGATGTCAGAGGATTCAATCTCAGCGGAGCCATGACTGCAGCTGCTGAAGGCTCTCTAGAATTAGCCTTAAAATTGAAGGAATATGCTAAAGATATGAGTTTCCATGTCAAGTTTTGTAGTGCCAGTTTCAAAGATGCTGGTCAATTACGAGCAAGATTTCGCCGACGAGCAAAAACCACCTTGAGACCCTACGAAGTGCTGAGTGATGATGATACCATATTGTTTGGTGCCATACCTACTGAGACCGAAGATGCCTATGATGATTTGAATGAATTATCAAACGAACTAGGATTATCTGAGGGATGGATTAGATATGATGCTGGACAGCAACGTATCGAACTACCGTTATCAATTGCCGAAGATATTGCCCATGTTGTTGAGGTCCCCGTGCTATTAATAGAAGTACACCCCACTCACGAAAGATTAGAAGTTTCGGCAGTAAACCTGAATGGTGTTAGATAATGGGTCACGAAATATTACTCACTAAATGAGATAATGCTCGGATTGTCGACATGAAATTTAAGTATTGAACTTTATTCTCAAAGATATGGATAAAGCCGACTGGGCAATACTTGGTAAGCCTAAATTTATCCTTGCTGCGGTTTTGATGGTCGCTATCTTAGCCCTGCCTTCATTTATTTACACTGGCGCATACATAATTGCTGATGCACCAGCACCAGAGGAAGGAGTGGAATTGCCCCCAAATCCAGATGAAACTCTTTCTGAAGGACTACTGTTCATTGTACTTGATGGTGGAGTTAGAGATCTAATGTTGGACAAAGATTTGATGCCGACTCTGCACTCACAAGTATTTCCCAATGGAACCTATCTCGATGTACTCACTAATCCACTGACAATGACCGCATCATGTGTCAAAGAAATGGCTACTGGAATACCTTCAAGACCCAATGAAGGATTAAGCAATTTTCACCCAGAACATCCTGGCACTCCAGATGGCTGGACATTAGCAAGTGAATCTGATCGTGATAATGATGGAATTTATGATTACCGAGTTGGGATTGTTGGTGATTATGTATGGGGCGACCTATATGCTGATAATGATAAAATAAATTTCATGAAACATAGGTATGGCCATGCTGATTATTACCGAGGCGACACAGAGTCGTTTGAGACCCTAAACAGTTGGCTTGATGGAGAGGTACCTAAAAGCAATACTAAACCCGGTGTTACCTTTGAACAACCACCTAACGTAATAATTGCTCATTTATCAGGCTTAGACAGCGTTGGCCATCGATATGGGGTAGAAAATTCCGATGATTACCGAGAGAAATTAACTTGGTTGGATAATAATTTCAATATCATCTTCGACAAAGTTCCTGACGATTGGACTGTTGTGGTAACTTCAGACCACGGACTTACTGCTAGTGGGCAACATGGTTCACCCGACATGGAGATTAGGGAAGTTGGTGCTTGGATGTGGGGGCCAAATATCAAACAGAACTATATTTCACCCAATCAAATTGATCAGCGAGACCTTGCAACCTTGCCATCCCTCCTGTTTTCACTACCATTACCTCATGCTGTACATGGTAAATTCCCGCTTGATGCCTTGGAAATATCAGATGATAACGCACAAGAATTAGATCAATGGAATTGGGATGCAACCATTTCTAGAAATGAATGGATGCAAGAAAATGACCATCCATACTTTGAGGACTTAAGCAGAGATAATATCCAGTGGGAAAAAATAACTTATGATGAAATTGGCTTGCGAACTTTAGATTTAGTAATTTCTGTTTTGGCATTTTTAGCGATAATTATTGGGATATTTATGCTGGCAAAACGGGAGAATATGTCCCAATCTAGTGCCATTAAATTAGCCTCCATATTTGGTGGAGGATTTATTTTCTCTGCTTTCGTTTCGTATAATAGAGATACTTTAGCACTAGTTTACTACGCTGTGGGATATTTATTGCCAATTGCCTTTTTAGCACTATGTGCATATACTTTGATTAACAAAAATATTTCAAATGAAAGACGGATGAAATTAAATTTCGCTTTGATAATCATGTTTGTAACAGCAGTTATCTTCACCGAGACAAGAATCTCTGCGATGAATGTATTGATGCTAGTAATGTTACTGACGCCAATCTTTACCAAGACTGGAAACGAAACAAAATCTTCTAATTTGATACGTTGGAGTTTTACTTTTATCATCATACCAATCACTCTCATTGCACACTATCGAGCACCACCCCTATATTGGTCAATGCCTAGAGGTATTATCAATTTGTCAATTCAACAAGATTTCATTCCATGGCTAATGAATACTGGCTTTATTTTCCTGGGAATCATGTTATACCTATTTAGTTCTAAATCCCTTAACACTCGCATAAAGAAATATTCTGTTCTTGGCATCTTTACTTCAATACCTTCATTGATGATTTTAGAGAGTAATCTAGTCGATTGGATTTTACTTTCATCCATGGTAGTGATTTTGTTTTACGCTTGTTATCAAAAGATTAGTCGCCAAGAACAAGGAATCGAATATATCACTTTGGTAGTATTCTGTTGGTTAACCATGAGCTGGGGTGGTTATGTTGGAGCAATCACTATAGCACTGTATATTTCATTCAAGTCGTTCTTTGAAAATGAATTGAAATTTTTGTTCACTCGCTCACTAGATTTAGAAAAAGAAATCCCAAGAATAATGATTTTGACAATCCTACCGCTTGTTGTGTGGTTTACTTGGTGGGCCGCTCTGGGTCAGATCAATGGATTAACTCATCCAAGAGACGTTGACCCTGGAAATCTATATCTCAATGGTGGATATATTGGTGACAGATTCTCACCAAGTAATGGATGGGTTGGCTTCATGGGTGGTGGACCTGCTGCGGCAATGTCACTACTGTGGTTTAGCATGTTTTACCAAGCCGGATTTAATCTGAAATATATTGCTTACTTTTTGGCGGCTCGTA
>DUJK01000145.1 GCA_013329925.1 Candidatus Poseidoniaceae archaeon | reverse complement strand
GGGATATTTTGGGAACAGGTTTGGGCGCTAGGCCAATAGCCAATACCGACGTATTTTGTTTCGGGCCACCAGATTGGCAAGGGGAAATCCCCGACAACCTATTCCACCCATCTAGAGTGCTAAGAGGAGTACACGCTGGAGTTCGAGTTGGCGGTAATGAATCAGGCATCCCGACGATCAATGGAGCAATTGTATTTGATGAAAGATACTTGGGCAAACCGCTGGTTTATTGTGGTACAGTCGGCCTAATGCCGAGAAAACTTCCCGATGGCAGAGATTCACACATCAAAACTCCATCAGCAGGTGATGTTGTATTCATGGTTGGCGGCAGAGTTGGCTATGATGGGATTCACGGAGCAACTTTCTCTTCACTAGAATTAACCGAAGAATCCCCATCTAGTGCAGTACAAATTGGCGACCCAATAACACAAAAGAAAATGATTGACATGATTCTAGAAGCGCGCGATTTAGGGTTGATTAGCTGCATCACAGATAATGGGGCGGGAGGACTCTCCTCCTCGATTGGAGAAATGGCAGAATATACTAATGGATGTAGAATTGACTTAGCCAAAGTCCCACTTAAGCAACCCGGATTATCGCCTTGGGAAATATTGGTTTCAGAAAGCCAAGAACGGATGACAGTGTCGGTAAAGCCAGAAGATGTTGAAGCCTTTGAAAAGTTAGCTTCACTACACGAAGTAGAAGCCACTGCTGTTGCCGAATTCACCTCAACAGGTATCTTCCATGTTCAATACGACAAGTCAACTGTGGCGTACTTACCAATAGAATTCCTTCATGATGGAGTGCCTCAATTAGAGTTAGAATCTGAATGGAAAATACCAGAGCACAAACCATTCACCCCACCTGAAACAGCCGACCATAATACAATCTTAACTGATTTATTAGCGAGGCCAAATATAGCTAGTAAGGAAACTTGGGTTAGGCAATACGATCATGAAGTCATCGCCCAAACAGCAGTCAAACCATTCGTTGGAGTTAAGCGAGACGGTCCTGCTGACGCCGGAGTAATCGCTCCTATTCACGGCAACCCTCGGGGCCTAGTAGTCTCCTGCGGAATTGCTCCTAGATATTCTGACATTGATGCGGGAGCAATGGCAGCAGCAGCAATAGATGAGGCGGTAAGAAACGCAGTATGTGTTGGAGTAGATGTCGACAAAATTGCTGGTCTGGACAACTTTTGTTGGCCAGATCCAATAGAATCAGAAAAGACCCCGGACGGGAAATTCAAGTTGGCCCAACTCGTGCGAGCCAACAGAGAATTAGAGCGAATATGTCGCGCTTATCGTTTACCTTGTGTTAGTGGCAAGGACTCGATGAAGAATGATTATGGTAAAGGGCCAGATAAAATTTCAATTCCACCAACTTTACTATTTTCATTATTTGGTGATCACCCCGATGTAAGAAATTCAGCGACCAGTGATCTAAAACACCCAGGAGATAAGTTGTATTTAGTTGGCGAATCACTCGAGGAATTAGGCGCTTCAGAATTAGCATTTATGATGGCAGAAAACGGCCAAGCAGCTGGAATTGGCGGCAATGTGCCCTTACTAAAAGACCCAGAGCGTCTATTTTCATCATATCGAGCGCTAAGTAAAGCAATAAATTCTGGAGTGGTAAAAACCGCACACGATTGTTCCGAAGGTGGTGTTGGTGTCGCGCTTGCCGAGATGTGTATCGGTGGCCGAATTGGCGCCAAAATAGATATTGATGGCACTGGAAACTCCTCAACATGGGCTCGTTTATGGGGCGAATCGTTAGGGAGGATAATAATCGCCGTATCGCCGCAAAACAATGCCAAATTCCTTGAACTCATGGTCGGCCATACAACAACACTACTAGGAGAGGTGGAGGCAACAAACCAACTAAGTATTGTTGATGGATTCGATGAATTGGTATCTATTGAAGTAAATGAACTGGTAACTTCTTGGCAGGGGACCTTGGATTTAACTGGAGGTGTCGTTTGATGTATATTCCTAAAGTTGCCGTGTTATTCGGCTTTGGAATAAACTGTGATCATGAAACCGCAGCAGTATTCGAAATGGTTGGGGGCAAATCGACAAGAGTGCATCTTAACACATTTATTTCAGGAGAAGATGAATTATCAAATTATGATATTTTGGCGGTTCCAGGGGGATTCTCATTTGGCGACCACCTAGGGAGTGGTAGACTAATGGGCAACAGAATGCGGTTTTCACTGCGTGACGAATTACTCAACTTCATTAAATCAGGCAAGCCAATAATCGGAATTTGCAATGGGTTTCAGGTTTTGGTAAAAACTGGATTATTACCCGGCCCAGATAACGATGAGCCGGACTTTATTCAACGTGCTAGTTTGACCCTCAATGATTCGGGAAGGTATGAAGACCGGTGGGTAACACTTGATTTTAACAAAGATAGCAATTGTATTTGGACTAAAGGACTCACTAGAATCGATTGCCCAGTACGACATGGTGAAGGAAAGTATGTTATGCCCAATTCCGAAAGTCTGGCAAATCTAGCAAACAACAATCAAATTACTGTTAGATATGTAGACCCCCAAACTCCACAATCAAATAACAACAACGACGAGGTTTTACCATTCCCACTATCACCCAACGGCAGTATGATGAATATCGCAGGGATTAGTGATAAGACAGGACTTGTATTCGGCCTTATGCCGCATCCAGAGGCGATTTATGCGCAATGGCTCCACCCGGATTTCTCAAGAGGCGGCGCGCCGGCCTCCTCAACAAATATTGAGTGGGAAGGGCAAGGGCTACAAATTTTTAGAAATGCAGTAGAATATATTCAATCAACTCAATGATTAAAATGGCAAACAGCATTCGGTTTAGAGAAATAGATTCCTTGAGAGGGCTGGCAGTATTATTGATGGTCATGGTCCATGCTGCAGCTACTTGGAATACATCTAATACGACACAAACCTCAACTCTGGCATACATAGTTGCAGGACTTGGTGGACTTGCCGCACCATTATTTGTTACAATATTTGGTTGGGGAATGTATAACTCTAGTAGCGCTAGAAAGGCAACATTAACTAAAGCAGGGATACTGGTAATTCTTCAATTTATAGTGAATCTATGTTCTCCACACCTCTACGATCCTTACTCACCTGGAATTTTATCACTATTCGCCTTGTTACTACTGGCCAAGCCAGTGATTATGAAAGCCGGGGCGTCAATCAAGAATATGCTAATTTTCAACGGCTTAATAGTTGGAATGTTCATGATAAATAGTTTCCTTATTGAGTTTCAAGGAAGTAGTAACTGGGATTCTAGGATTGTGGTAAAAGACGTACTACAGCTGATTAACTTGGCGTTATTTACTGGAACCTACCCAGTGTTTCCTTGGATTTGTTTCTGTGTGATTGGTGCATTCCTTGGGAGTTTTGTTAAGGAGGAGGGTAAAACACTCCCAAGGAATAACACCACATTAAGTGTGATACTGGTTGGAATTTCCTATTGTATTGTTACGCTATATCTGGCAGTTATGAATTCTAAAGTTTGGGCACACCCTTCAGAGGGGGATTATCTAAACTTCTTTCCAGCCAATTTTAGTTTTATGATCGCAGCTATTACAGGTGTACTCATTCTTTGGTTGATTGTACAGGAATTGAATATATTATTGTTTGAACAAGCAGGCAAGGTTTCACTAACCGTTTATGTTGTACATTTTATTCCTCTAACTTATTTATCTAACTTAGAGAATGAAAGAAATTGGACGATAATGGAAGCGAGCCAGGCAGTGGTATTATTCACCACCACCTGGCTCATCTTCGCATATTTTTGCAATAGATATCAATGGCTAACCATTGAGTACCTTATTGGCAAACTTACTGTTCGGTAATCACTCTTCAGATCCAGATGCTTTGGTATCCATTGTTGCAGCATACCAGACCATCATACCGAAGGCAGTCTTGTTGACTACGTCAGCTATGTTGTAGAGGATGTTTAGGTTCTCAATTCCAGAAGTACTAGCATCTTGTCCCATGATCCATCCGATTGGGTAAATTGCCCATCCGACTGTTAGGATGATTGCCATAGCCTTGAAAGCGAATTGTGTACCTTCACTTGCACCGCTGACTTTCTCCTTTGCGTCACCAGCCCATAGCTCGTAGATGATGTATCCCCAAGCCAGTACACCGACAATAAACAATGGCCATTCCATTCCGTCAACTGCTTCAATATCAGATTCTGATAGGAAACCAGCAACTAGCATGACTATAGAAGCACCGAAGAGTCTCCAGAATAGAGCAGCAGATGCAACTCCAATAGCAGCAAGAATTAGGTAGAACTCAGAAACTTGGAGTGGTACAGTAATCAACCAGTCAATATATCTCATAACTAGTGGGGAGTCTTCGAATTTCTCCCAATGCTTCCTCATGTAGGTGTAGTGGTACCATGCAACACCAGTAACTAGTGCAGCAACGGTCATTGATGTACGCCACTTAGGCGCTACATTTTGGCGTTCTAGCATGAAGAAAACGGTAGATGCTAGCATCATTGCAGTTGCAAGCCAGAAAGATACAGCGACCATATCGGTCTCATCCATGTATCCATCTCCGGCTACGTTTGCACTAACGTTTCCAATTGCCAAAAGGCCGAGGGTTCCGATCAAAAGCAGGCTTGATGTTCTCTTCAAATTTGATTTAAACATTTTTATCAAACAGTCGACGAGCACTAATCACATATAAAGGAATGTTAATTTCAACCAAACATTTACGGGATTTTACAACCTTTTTCCAGTTTGCACAGCCCATAATCCATGGTAAATGCCACCATTTGCTATTAATTCGTCATGAGTTCCACTCTCAACAATTTGACCATTATCCATTACCAGTATTGTATCTGCATTGCGAATGGTCGACAATCGATGAGCTATAATGACAGTAGTTCTGTTCTTAGATACCAACTCAATAGATCTTTGCAGCGCTGCCTCCGTCTCATTATCAACCGCTGAGGTAGCTTCATCTAATATCAACAAAGGAGCATCTTTCAGTACCGCCCTGGCAATTGCCAACCGCTGTCTTTGGCCTCCAGATAACCGGTACCCACCCTCTCCAACCATTGTACTCCATCCTTCGGGAAGAGAATTAACAAATTCACTTACTTCTGCAGTATCGGCCGCGCGCAATACTTGCTCATCAGTTGCAGTCGCATCACCGTATCTTATATTTTCAAGTATAGTGGTTGGAAATAATGTGATGTGTTGTTCGACCAATGCAATAGACGACCTTAGATGGGATAGAGACCACTCATCTATTGGCGCTCCCCCCCATACAATACTCCCTCCATTCGGTTGGGCAAAACGAAGCAATAGCCTAGTTAGAGTAGTCTTACCTGCACCAGTAGAGCCGACAATACCCGTGGTTTTACCAGCCGGTATTTTCAATGATAATTTAGTAAATGTATTATCTCGGTTAGTGTAGGCAAAATCGACATTTTTAAACCTGATATCGCTTTTCATGATTTTGTCTTTATTTGGTTTTACGTCACCTTGAGATATTTCTATTTCTGAAGTCAAGACATCTAACACCCTAGTAGAGGAAGCCATTGCTCTTTGATAGAGATCAAATGTTTCCCCTAGTCTAGTCAAAGGCCAAAGTAGTCTTTGAGTCATAAAGACCAGCACTGAATACGCCCCAACAGCTAGAACTCCTTCTAGAGTGTACCATCCACCAAGCAGTAGTGTAGCGGTAAAACCACAGAGAATGGCCATACGGATGAGTGGGGTAAATGCTGCAGACAACCGTATCGCCTTCTTATTGGCTTGCCGATATGCTTCACTGAGTGCCCCAACCCTAGCAACTTCAATATCTTCAGAAGTGAATGACTGAATAGTCGACATACCAGACAAATCATTTTCCAACAGAGCATTCATCTTACCAGCAGCATCTCTAACCTCAGCGTACTTAGGCTCAAGGCTACGTTGATACTTGAATGACCCCCAAACGATTAACGGAATTGGCAAAATTGCTAACATAGCAACCTCCCATGAGATGAATAGAAATACCGCGCCAACAACAATAACCGTAGTGGAAACCTGGAGCAGATCATTTGCCCCCTTATCCAAGAATCGTTCTAATTGATTGATGTCATCGTTCAAGATTGCTAAAATATCCCCCTTTTGCCGTTCATCAAACCATCCCATGCCTTGTTTTTGAACATGATTAAAAGTGTCTAGTCGCAACTCGTGCTGCACTGTTTGCGCTAAGTTTCGCCATAATACCCCATAAAAATATTCGAATAAAGATTCAAGGCCCCAAATGGCAAAAGTCAGTATTGAAAGCAGTATTAATTGGTTCCAGGGGTCGGCAAATCCCAATCCAGCAAGAAAAGAATCTTCTTGTAAAACAACGACATCAACAGCCAAACCAATTAGCAACGGCGGCGCTAAATCCCATATTTTATTGGTAACAGAACAGAATGAAGCAAGACGAATTGTTTTTTTGTGCCCCTGCATGTGTGAAAGCAAACGTCTGAATGGGCCTACTTCCGCCATGAACTGGCCAAACGGTTTTCATTGATAACACCGTGATTCAACCCATAGCGAAAATATTCTCCGGAACTAATATGCGGTGATTATGAAAGCAAGGTTTGAGTGCAATGAGGCGTGATGAAGAATCCATTCTATCTTATGTCACTAAGAAGGTTGGCAAAACTCGACACGTTACCCTGATTGACCCGGATAAACAAAACCCGGAAACAGCTGCAGAGAGAGCATGCATTGCGGTTGAAGCAGGGTCTGAAATGATATTCGTTGGGGGCTCTACCGACACTCCCGATGAAATTGTCCACGCAACTTGCCAAGCAATCCAAGAAGGCCTTGAACTGCGAGCCTTCGCAGCCAGCCAATCACCGGATAGTAATGAAGAGACGTGGAAAATACCAGTAGTCTTGTTCCCCGGCGGCTCTCACGCACTATCTCCCGCAGCAGACGCGATAACATTCATGATGCTGATGAATTCCAATAGCCGCAGATTTCTAGTTGGAGAACAACTACGTGGCGCACCTTACATTGACAAATTCGGCGTTGATGCGCTGCCAACTGGCTACGTTGTATGCCACCCAGGTGGAAAAGTCGGCGAAGTAGGCGAGGCAGATTTGGTGATGCCTAATGATACCTCACTAGTCAAAGCATATTCGCTAACCGCCGCAATGTATGGTTTCAAACTATTATATCTTGAAGCAGGTAGCGGCGCAGAAACTCAAGTCAACCCTGAACTGATAAAATCGGCAAAGACGACTGCCGGACTTACTATGTTGGTAGGCGGTGGAATTAGGACTCCACAACAGGCACAATTAGCTGCTGAAGCAGGTGCTGATTGGATTGTTACGGGGACTTTAACAGAAGATGCAACAGATCTTGCAGATTTACGAGATAAGATTAGTAAAATTACCAAAATCTTAGCACTAGTTAACTGGGAGCCAGATTAATCAGCAGTATAGAGATTAACTTATGTTCTTATTTCACTTACATCAATCATGCCCATGCTAACGGTTGGCGACAACGCGCCAAATCTCACCTTGCCAGCAATAGACGGAACGACATTCAAGATGTCAGATATGAAAGGTAAGCGCGTAATACTAACCTTTTTCAGATTCTCATCTTGCCCCTTTTGTAATATCCGCATCAATAGGATAGTCAAGCGATGGAATGAGTTTGCTGATGATACAGTAATGGTCGGCGTTTTCAACGCTAAAGCAGGTGAATTAACCAAGCGGATGAAAAAACACAGTGCACCATTTACCATTGTCGCAGATGAATCTTACGAACATTTTGAAAAGAATTCAGTAGTAAGATCCTTTGGGAAATTTTTGTGGGGCGCACTCCGTTCACCTTTAACATTCATGCAAGCAACATTGAAAGGCTATTTTCCATTGACCTTATCCATATCTAAACTCTCTATTATCCCAGTAGACATTCTTATTGGTGCGGATGGCAAAGTAGTGAAAGCGCATTATTGTAAAGATACAGCAGATCATCTATCTATCGATGAATTAATTGCCTTCTCTAAAGGGGAATAACTACATATTGATGCGGATAACTAATCTTCATCATCAAAAATTACCGGATCGCCACTGCCACCTGGGGCAGCAGGCCTATCAGCATCGACATCCATTCCAGGTTCAATAACCGTTTCTTCAACGTCAAGATTGACTCTACCGCCTTCAGCTAAGTTGGCCATATCATCGACACTAGGAGTTGATATTTTTCTTTCAACATCAGGAGAGTTAGCATATACTTCACGTTTCATCTCACGTTCATCATGTCCTCTGACTAGTGATAGCGAGTCAGCAAATACTCTTCCAACCACTTCGCGGGTTCTCTCACCACGGCGCACCGAATCTAACTCATTTGCCATGGTTTCCCGCATACCCTCTAACTCTCTTAACTCAGCAGTTCTATCCTGAAGGGCTGCTTCTAAATCACTCATTGTCAAGGATATTTGTTGAATTCTTTCATCGCGTTCAAACACATCACTGTGCAACCGGCGCTCTCTTCGCCTTAGCGACTCATACTCACGATTTCTTTCAAGTAATCTGCGTTTTAATTCTTCGATTTGCTCTACTAGATAGTCGTGTTCGGCGGAAACTGAGCGCGGACCTTGCATAACTCGTTCTAATTGCTCCTCAAGTTCGGTTAATCGACCATCTCTTGCATCAAGCAGACCTCTCAAACGATCAGCAATATCACGGAGCCTCTGACGCTCTTCCTCTAACGCTTTATTGGCTGATTGCTCAACTTCATATTGCTTAGTCATGTGATCTACCTGGGCTTTCAAACTTCGAACCTCATCTGCGGTAACAGAGGTTAGTCCAGCGTCAGCCGCTCTTTCCAATGCTTCAACCATCTGCGAAATTCTACCCTCCATTTCACCAATGACCTCATCTTGTTCTGTAGTTAGCACGTTTAATTTCTCAACTTCGTCTTGAAGCCTTGCACGTTCTTCAGTTGACAGTGAGGATTGCTGAGCAGCTAAGTCCTGCCTAGCATCAGAAAGTAATCTTTCAAGATGAACCATTTGGCTTCTACGCTCTTCAAGTTCTTTTTCCAAGTCATTCATTCTAGCAACTTCAGGAGCAACCATATCTTCTCGCTCAGCTAAATCAAGTTCCATGACCCGTAAACGCTGTTTGACAGACACCATTTCTTCGTTTCTTTTAGCCAACTCATCCCAAGCGATTAACACCTCTTCAACGAGTTGCTCAACGGGATATCCTTGTAACATTCCTTCAAGCGCCGCACGCTCTTCTGATGAAGTATCACCGACACGTTTTATTCCGCTTGGTGATGGAGAGCCGACTGTCATACGACGCCTATCGGTAATCAACCACTCTTGAACTTTCCCAATAATTATTGGTCAATAAGGCCGTATTTTCGACCTTATTTGAAAAACCAGCA
>DUJK01000130.1:2908-7301 GCA_013329925.1 Candidatus Poseidoniaceae archaeon | reverse complement strand
CATGGTTTTGCCTCCGTTAGGGATAATCGCCCGACTGACCTCCCCTTGATAATATCTCGGTTAATTGAAAGGTCATTCTTGCTCGGCCAATATTAGAGCAGTGTCCCTTTGGGACTGGTTTTTGACAAACCCGCTATATGTGACACCCAACATCCCGAGCATCATTATTGCCCAACCAATCCACACCAGGTGGGAACCTGGCAGGTCATATATTGTGACTCTAACTAGATTGACTGACTCAAGACCCTCACTCGAGGTTTGTTGCATTAGACCTTGCGCCTGCGTTCCGTCAAAAATAAACACCATATCGCCCGACCAACGAGTTAGAACATCAACTTCTGACCTCGCAGTACCAGTTCTATCGAATCTAAGCATGCCTGGCTCAACAACTCCAATTTCTTGCTTTTCGCTACCATCCATCTCATAGACAGTTATGCTAACCCCGACAAATCCGTCACCAACTTCTAGACCATCCTCTGTTGCTACTAATTCTGTAAATTCAAACCCATATCCACCATTGATAACCAGCTCATCCTTTACTAAGGTAATTCGATGACTTGCATCGCCTCTATCGACTAGAACTGTGGTGGTAATATGGCCAATCAATAACAAAATAAGACCCAAGTGAACTAGATGAGCCCCCACCGGAATACGTCGCCAAGCTGGTGTTTTACCTGACTTTGTAAATTGATCGTACACTTCAGAAATCATAGGACCAAGTAGCACCAACAACATCGGTAGAGAAATCCATGCAATGAAGCCTCTATCGAGATATTCAGAAATTGCAGTTCCTGAATCTTGACCTAAGCTATCCGAGAAGAAGATAGCCATCAATAACGAAAATACGGAGACTACTGATAATACAACTAGCGTTGATTTAGCGCTATGACGGCGTCTTGTGTAGACTAACATTGCTGCTGCGAAGCCCAAAATTAATGGTGCGCCATATAACTCATGCGCATCAAAATTAATTGTATCGACACTCTCTAGTAAAATGGTTAGCGTCAAAATAAGATATAGGCTAACCAACATAACAGAACACCAAAGCGCGATTTTCTTTAATTGGCGTTTCGAAAATTTTTGGCTTTCTGCAACCTCTTCCTCTACTAAAAACGGCGTTAGGAAAATGATGATTACTATCCCCGCCTGCAAGACATCAATCATTCCCGACCATGCCCCTGCTAGAGAGAGCATTATCCCCATACTAGCCCATATCCATTCATTGATGGCTTTCTGTGAATAGTATAGAGGTGTAAAAAGAACAATGAATAGCAAAACAAAGAAGGTTTGAGGAATTAATAAAAACACTAATATTGGCATAATCACCAAAGAAGAAGCATACTTGGAACGGAAATAAGTCCAGCCTTGCGGTTCAAACTCTAAGTTATTGTTAGTATATTTATCAAATGCAATAAAGCCAACTAATAATCCTAGAATTGTTATATCTGGCAGCCAATGATACAAATCTGCGCCAAAGGGAATTGCCAATGCTGCACCTATTACCGGCAATAATAGCAATTGGCTGGAAGATGCGGAATCATTTTTGTGCAGCCCTTTACGTACAAGCAGCAGCCAACTTCCAGCAAGAATTAGAATAAACATCAGATAGGACATTATCTCAACACCTGCTACTGCATCGTTTTTCAATAACATCATCCGGGAAAAAGCATCTTCGGGAGGTGTTCCACTTTCAGAGATAACAAATGTGTGAACTGATGATGCCCAAACCCCACCAGCCCGAGTCACCAATGTAGCAAATAGCGCCAAGGCCCCGACTACTAAGCCAGCACCTATCCAGCCGCTGTCAGAGACCTTACCCGGACGTGTCCTTAGGTGAGATATCGCCACCAAAGCTAGCCATGGTAAGAATGAACCAGTTTCAACAGGGTCCCAAGCCCAGTAACCGCCCCAATCTAAGATTAGATACGCCCATAACCCACCTAGGCCAATGCCGATAGTCGTAATCAGCAAGCCAGGTCTGGTTAAGTGAATTATGCGATCAGAAATTCCACTCGTTTCAGCAGTAAAGATTCCCGATAGTGACACTGCTGCTATGAGAATGCAGAAAGAATAGCCGAGGAAAATTATCGGCGGATGAATAATCATCAAATCTGTTTGCAGTAATTCGTTTAGTCCAGCTCCGAAAAAGAACTGAGGAGTCTGCTTAAACGGATCAAGAACTATCGCAATTAGTAATAGCGTAAGTGAAAATCCAAATACGACTCTTAATCTAAAATCGCGGGATTGCGCTGACTCTAAGACTTTTCCTGTCATTGGCCTACGCCAAATCCAAGCAAGTAAAGTAAGCCATACTACCCACATTAGAATCGGCCCTTCTCGAGCGGCCCAAGTAGCAGCAAACCGGTACTTGTAAGGCAAGGACTCACCGCCAAAGGCGGCAACATATTGAATGGATGTATCATTGACTAGAAATCTACTAGCCAAGGCAAAAAATGGTAAAACCATCAATAAATGAGTAATTATCCCCAAAGAATGTGATTTCTCGAATAAATTTGGACGAATCAACAAAATGAGAGCCGCAACAGCTGCGACCCACAACGTTACCCCCCACATAATCTAGGCTACCTCCGGTTCTTGAAGGAGTTAACTCTTGTAATAATGTGTGCATAATGGTTGTTCTACCAACCAAAGTGCTTTGCTCGGCTGTAACCGAAAGATAGCAGGACGGAAATAACTCGCTTAGTAAGCAACATTGGTTTTCTAACCAAGATTTTCATGCCGATGCCTAATTTTTGTAATGGGGACATATTAGATAATTCATCTGGTAAACACTGCGCCATAATTGACATCTCTTCATCGGTTAAATCATACAGTGCAGTCTTACCTTTCAAGATCTTATGATAAGGAGGGAATCTCTTTTTCCATGCTGCCTCGTAAGGCAACAAAGCTTGTTGTGATAAATCCCCGTTACTAATTGCTTTGGCTACAACATTTGCCGCTTCTCTACCCGACCATAAGGCAAGATGCGACCCACCCTCAAATAGCGGAGATGTGAAACCTGCTGCATCACCAACCAACACTACTCCATCTTGTACTGTGACTTCCCGGGGGCCGGAAATTGGAATAGTACCACCGAATGGTTTAGCCTTTTTTGTTTGGTCGCGCCATTGTGGATTTACAATTGGTTTTCCGTCAAGATAGGTATCGGTGATGAACTTATCTAGATACTTAATAGCACCTCTTTTGTCAGTTGTTACGAGTCCAACATTCGCTCTTTCCCCTTTTTTCGGAATCATCCAGACATAACCATGTGGAGAATATTGTGGCCACAGATAAAAATCTAGATATCCATCGTTTTTAACTTCAGTCACCTCATATTGAAACCCTGCAATAACTTCTACTTGCGTGCCCATGTCGAGTAATTTGGATGACGCACCAGCAACCCCTGATGCATCAATCACTACCTTGCAATAGATAGGGAAATGATCGCCTCTACCGTCAATTTTCCAATTGGTAAATTGATTTTCGCTATTGTAAATTCGCTCCATGCTAGTAACACGATGTCCGAGGTGTAATGTTGAGCCAACCTTGCTTGCCTCATCCATCAACCACTGCTCGAACAAATGCTTCTCAAGCACATATCCGGGCTCTGTCAATAACTTCTCAGTGCCGTCAGGGAAGATGACACGGATCCCTTTGACGTCAAGAGCTTTGACGTGATCGGGTATCTCTAAATCTAAATTTTCTACTGCCATTTCCGACAGGCACTCACCGCAGTGCACAGGCACGCCAACTGCTGCATCCGCTTCAACAACAATAGTCTTCAATCCGGCCCTCGCACTGTGTATTGCTGCTGAACCACCGCCAGGACCTGCGCCGATGACCAAAACATCGACCATGTCGACCTCTGCTGCCATGGACATTCTAGGAACAAACAGTCCATCAATGAAGCGGTTGAAATGCTTAGGACTACTACGCAGGTTCAAAGGTATAATCATACTCGGATGGACGTGGCTTGGAAGACTCTCAAACGCTGGATGGGCCACCTCGAGTCACGAGGTGAAATGCTCAGAATATCTAGACCGGTAGACACAGTGTATGAGGCTGGAGCCATTGCTGACTTGCTGGTGAAAAATAATGGCCCTGCTGTTTTGTTTGAGAAACCAATACTTGCCGACGGTACAATTTCAAAAATCCCGCTAGTAATGAACATATTTGGCAGTAATGACAGAACCCTAAGGGCGCTTGGGGCATCACACGAAACCGAAGTTGGTGACCGCATGGTGGCCATGATGAAACCAGATATCGGTGCTTACATGAGAGCTCCTTGGAAAGCGCTACCGTTGGTGCGAGATGCCCTAGCAATGCCGCCAAGGAAAAAATGGCGAGGAAATTGTCAGCGAGTTCGCTTGGATACAGATTTGACCAAATT
>DUJK01000130.1:2229-2576 GCA_013329925.1 Candidatus Poseidoniaceae archaeon | reverse complement strand
TGGCCAATGGACGGTGGACATTTCGTGACCTTGCCATTAGTTGTCACCAAAGATCCTAATTCTGGTGAACACAACCTAGGAATGTACAGAGCTCAAGTGTTTGGACCCAAAGAAATCGGATTACATTGGCAAATTCACAAGCATGGCGCCGACCATGCTGCAGCAACTGGAGAAAATCAGAAAATGCCTGTGGCAATATGTATGGGAGGTCCTCCAGAATTGATTTTCTCGGCCATTGCCCCATTACCTGATAATCTATCTGAATACCAATTTGCCGGGATATTAGGTAGTCGCTCTCTTAGAATAACCAAAGCACTCACTCAAGATTTGATGGTTCCTGCTGAAGC
>DUJK01000130.1:0-1929 GCA_013329925.1 Candidatus Poseidoniaceae archaeon | reverse complement strand
AGATTTGATGGTTCCTGCTGAAGCAGATATTGTGATTGAAGGATACTGCGTACCCGGTGAAACACGATTAGAAGGACCGTTTGGTGACCACTTTGGCTTCTATTCACTTACTGGCCAATACCCAGTAATGCACGTAACAGCAATCACCGCCAGAAAAGATGCGGTACTACCTGCAACCATAGTTGGGCTACCGCCTATGGAAGACGGATACCTAGGAGAGGCGATTGGCCGACAATTTTCACCGGTTCTACAGTTCCAACATCGAGATGTAAAAAGTGTCCACTTGCCACTGGAAACCGGATTTCATAATTTAGCAATTGTTGCGTCAAAACAACGCTATCCAAGGCAAGCCAGAAAAACCGCCCTCGGATTACTCGGCGCCGGACAAATGATGTTTCTAAAAGTGATTATCGCGGTTGATCCCGAGCACAATCCAAAGGACTTAGAGGCGCTATTAGATGCACTGAACGACAAAGTTGAGATTTCTCAAGATGTCATAATTTTAGACGGAATGGTTGCCGATTCATTAGACGCCTCGAGCCCGTATGAAAATGTCCACAGCAAATTAATCATCGATGCTACTACAATTCCTCAAAGAGACCCTCGCTCACCGAGTGAACCATTGGAAGGCTCATTCAAACAAAATACACCTGAGTGGCGGCAAGGCCTTACAGAATCTGCCAAATTTAGGCAAATCGACAAAGTCAAACAATTAGACCTAGTTTCAGATGCTAGAATGCTAAGAGACAATATCTTGGTCGTCACGACAAATATTGCTGGGACTCCATCTCCCGAAACTGGTTCTGATGAATCTCACAATGACAATGAATCTGCAAGATTGGAAAGAATTTCTCAATTGAAAAATTTAATTTGGCAATTGGATTCTGAAAATTCACTTAGATGGTTATTTATCACCAATGACGATATGGATTTGAACTGTGTAAAAGCAAGGCGCAGGCTACTTTGGCAGCTAACATCGAGGTTTGATGTTGGACGAGGTCTTTTCTTTGATGAAAGTCGCCAGCGGTTATGCTGGGATGCCACTACTCCAATCCCAAGCGATGAGCACGGCGTTAGAAGATGGCCGGCGATTACCCTCCACTCTGATGAAACCCTTGAGAAAGTTGCTGCTCATCCAGAATTAGCGAAATATGAGTGGCCCCCCCACCTTGAATTCGGGGGCAGTGATTGATGGACTTCAAGCAGATAATGTCATTCATAAAAATAGAGCACACGTTATTCTCCCTTCCGTTCATTATCATCGGCTATTTCGTGGCAGTCGAGCAATTTTATCCAAATGGTGAAATGCCGCTAATGGATTTGGTATGGGTCCTTATTGCAGCAGTTGGTGCAAGGGGACTAGCGATGACCTTGAACAGAATTATCGACAGGAACATTGACGCAGAAAACCCTCGAACTGCACAGCGCCATTTGGCCAGCGGCACCATGTCAATGTCAACTGCATGGACTCTAGCAGTGATTTTCCTGTCAATGTTGCTTGTTGGTGCTGGAATGCTTAACGAGGTCGCACTAGCTATGTCCTGGCTTCCTGTTCTAACCTTCGTAGTTTATCCATACACCAAGCGATTTACTTGGCTATGCCACCTTTGGCTTGGCTTATGCCTAGGCTTAGCACCTGCAGGAGCATGGGTTGCAATTGCCGGAGATTTCCACGGATGGCAGGCAATTACTGGCACTGATGGGTTTGGCAATGGATTATTGTGGCACCCGACAATTTTATTCATTTCTCTAGGAGTAACCTTGTGGATTACTGCTTTTGACATCAATTATGCAAGAATGGATGTTGAAAGTGATCGTAAACACGGAATAAACTCATTTCCTGCACGGTTTTCAGAAAAGGCGACGACTAGGACAAGCATTCAGTTAACCCTGCTCTGGTTTGCCTGTTTTGCTTTAGCTGACCCCATG
>DUJK01000197.1:1272-2610 GCA_013329925.1 Candidatus Poseidoniaceae archaeon | reverse complement strand
TATGAACCCAATCGTTGCATCACTGCTTGAATTTAATGAGGCCTTTGAAATCCCTAAATTGGACAAACCTGACTTGGGCCCTGAAGAGATGATTGAACTTAGAATCAAATTACTCAAAGAAGAAGTTGAAGAGTATGCCGAGGCGGCAAGAGCAGGAGATTTGGTAGAAGTTCTTGATGCACTTGCCGATATTGGCTACATTCTTGCTGGAACGATAATCAATCACGGCATGCAGAATATTTACGATGATGCATTCAATGAGGTTCACCGATCAAATATGGCCAAATTAGTCAATGGTAAAGTGATTCGACGGGAAGACGGCAAGGTGTTGAAACCAGAAGGTTGGCAGCCCCCGCAACTTGCTCAATTCCTTTCATGATTCGCTTAAGTTATGCATAATGACAGTTTAGCACTGCTATGAGCCGACCTGTTGCCCTAGTTACTGGAGGGGGCCAAGGAATTGGTGCTGCAACTTGTAAACGTCTTGCACAAGACGGTTATGATGTATTACTGACCTATAATACATCATCAAAACCAGCTGAAATGCTAGTCGACGAAATACGCGAAAGCGGATATGATGCACTTGCAGTAAAAGTCGACTGCGCTAATGACGGGGAGGTTGGATTATTAGCAATTCATCCCTGGATGGCAAGAAAAATAGACGTTCTAATTCTGAATCATGGTGCGTATCATCGAGTCGCAGCAGATCAGATGACTATCGAAACATTGAGAAATACTATGGCCATTAATTTTGAAGGAGCGGTTGGAGTTTACAAAGCAGTACAACCACATATGACTGATAATGCAAGGATGGTGGTAGTTGGCTCCCAACTAGGCATTAGAGGATCGCCGCACGGTGCTGATTATTCTGCCTCAAAAGCGGCTCTTGCAGTATGGGCTCGTTCTTTAGCCCAACAATTGGGACCGGAAGGGAAACGGGTGAACATACTAGCCCCAGGCTATGTTGATACGGCAATACTGGCTGGCGACTCTACAGAAAAGCGGCAACAAAGAGAGCAAGAAGTACCTCTTAAAAGAGTGGGAACACCAGAGGATATGGCTGGAACTATATCGTTCCTTATCAGTGAAGACTCATCATACATCACAGGAAGCATAATCCATGTTAACGGTGGATTGTACTTGCCTTGACCAATACCATAATTCAAAACCATTCGCCACTAGTTAAGCACAATGGGGGAGTGGAATGTCAAGCGATTGGGACGATAGCGGCGAATTTGAAGCAATCGCTAATCAGGATATCGAGGATGCTGATCTTGATTTGAGAGATCCGTTTGACCTTTCAAAAGCACTTGAAGGTGCTGCTTTAGAGCACTTAAG
>DUJK01000197.1:0-878 GCA_013329925.1 Candidatus Poseidoniaceae archaeon | reverse complement strand
GCAATTGAAAATTTGATTTCTCAATTGGAAAATTCACAAGAACGCTGTGTATTACTCGGAGTAACTGGTAGTGGCAAAACTTTTGCCATGGCTCAAGTGATTGAGAAGTTAAACATCCCTACCCTAATAATGAGCCACAACAAGACGCTAGCGAGGCAATTGTATCAAGAAATGGCCGGATATTTTCCGGAAAATGCGGTAGACTACTTTGTCTCTCATTATGACTATTACCAACCCGAAGCATACCTGCCTAAACGGGATTTATACATCGATAAAGAATTGTCAATTAATGAACGGATAGAACAAGAACGATTCGCTACCGTTGCTTCATTAGTCAGTCGACCAGATTGTGTCATCGTATCTTCGGTCTCCTGCATCTATGGGCTGAACCCGCCAGAAACTTTCCTAGAATCCCACGTCAGGTGCCACATTGGCCAACAAATCGAACCTACAGACCTGCTCAGAGAATTAATTGGTCTGCAATACGTTAGATCAAACACTGATTTGGCGAGAGGTAGTTGCCGGCTAAGAGGAGAGGTCCTCGATGTTTGGATGCCATCAAGAGATGACCCTTTGAGAATTCAATTTGATTTTGATGGGGTTACCAAAATACAGGTTTGTGACCCAGTTTCTTGGGAAGTACTAGACACACTGGATGAAGCATGGATACACCCTAAGGAATTTTTTATGACTAGTCCAGAACGTTTTGAAAATGCCCTTGAATCTATTGAAACAGAACTTGATGGCCGTATTGCTCATTTCAAGAGTGTTGGTAAAGAATTAGAAGCGCACAGAATTGAGCAAAAAACCCGCTATGACTTAGAGATGTTAAGAGAGATTGGCCACTGTCAATCAATTGAAAATTACTCACTACATTT
>DUJK01000146.1 GCA_013329925.1 Candidatus Poseidoniaceae archaeon | reverse complement strand
CCAGATGTGTCAACTTGAGCATTAACTTGTGCAGGTTGTGCAGGAGCCATGGTTTGTGTAACCGTTGGCACGCTACCAACACTGTTCAGTTTAGCCCTCGTTGGACCTGGGGAAATCGTCCACGCATCCTCTTCACTAAGTTCTCCCTCTTCGGGAAGTGGGACTTGTTCAATTGCCACATTGGACAAAATCTTCAGTCTTTCTTCACTCAGTTCAGCGTCCGTATCTCTGATGTTGCCTGTGTTATTACTAAATGGCCATGCCATTAGTATACCTCCTTGCTGTCAAGAATATAATTCTTTAACAGCAAGCAAAATCAGATAACTGGGCTTCCGGTTGTTGCGCCAGCAGGCACAGACAATGTTTCGAAGGTAGTTCCACCGCTCTCAACGTGTATGTACAACTGAGCATCTTGTCCTGCGATAAGGTTTGCGTTGCAAACACCTTGTGCATCGATCAATATCTTGTATGAGTTAGAGACAATCATTGGACTTACACCCGCACCGAATGCAGAAACAGATTGACGTTGGACATTCGCTTGCCCAAATCCTCCAGCACCAGTACTGTCTTCATATCCAGCAGCATTTCCACAGTATAATTGCCATGAAACAGTAGCTGCAGGTATTGAACTGCTACCAGCCGCTAGTCTAACATATAGAACATAATCGTTGTTAGCATCAACATAACCTTGCATTACAGATAGTTTACCAGACAATTCGTCCGAGGTTTGATCACCTGTATTTTGAGCATTTTGTTGAAGTTTTTCAGCGGTTTGGATGATAACTGCAGAAGCAACTGCAGCAACCAGTATCAGAGAGATAAATACAATCATTGCTCCAATACCGATAGCGCCCCATGTGTCTTCTTCTTGGGAAGTATTTTCTGTTCTCACACTACCACCGTCCCTTGAGCTACGGATGAACCATAGGTAAGCACTTCGTAAGTGAACCCGGAGTTACCAGCTGCCAAAGTCAAGAAGTGATTTTGGTTTGTAGCTGGTGCACAATTTGCTGCTATTAGTGTGGTTTGATACACTTGCCCAGGAAGACCTGTGGTACCACCGTTTGCAGAAACTGCTGCAGTATTAGTACCAGCAGAAGCAAATGTTCCTGCATCGGCACCAACGCCACCAGCTTGACAGGTTATTGACCATTCAATGTTTGCCCAAGGTATTGTCTCGGAACCAGGGGCCAATTCCCACGTCATCTGCAAAGTACCAGCAGCATTGATTACAATGTTCAATGGCATTACTTTGGATGCCATTTGGTCTTGTGTTTGTTCACCTGCTGTCTGGGCGTTCTGTTGCAACTTTTCAGCGGTCTGTATAATGACCGCAGATGCTACCGCAGCAACTAGAATCAGCGCAATGAAGACAATCATTGCACCAATACCCATTGCAGCGATATTATCGCTGTTTTCGTTTTTCATTTCTTTATTATTTTTCATATTTTCACCTTTTTTTTATTTTTTACTCGTCCTCCCGCATTAGCGGGTGGAATTGGATGGGGCTCAAGAATTACCTCCTGTGCCCATGTCGATGGTTAGGGGCATTCTAATCATTGCCACCTCATCGGGGGATAGACGTTCCACAAAGGGAACCTTAGCCGTGGTATAGCCAGGTGGCAACCACGGTGTGAGTATGATATCGGCAAGCGGTTCCATTGAGCGATTTTGTGCTCTAATGGTAACCATGATTTCACCTGAGCGCATTTCATAGCCTGTTGAAACTGCTAATTTACGAGACAGAGGCATCTCATCTGCCCCGTAACGCCCCATTGACTTGATGTCAAATCTAAGTGGTAGATTGCCGCCTGGCGCGATAATTGGTAAATCAACTGAATGAGGCTCAGAAACCCAGCCTTCTGGGACTGGAGGGGACAAACGCATTGCTGGCATAGCAATTGGCCCGTCATTGATTAGCCTGACAAGCAAGACTCCAGTGTCCCCACCTGCAGGCCAGCGAGTATCAACGCCAAGCCAGAAATGGCGGAAAAAGAATGGATTAAGCGTTGAAGTGTTACCACCAATCAAGTCGTCTACAAGGAATTCGATTTCTGTTGCCGCCTGCCCAACATCGCCGACTTCTGCATTTGAGGTGGCTTTTCTAAGACCCAGCAATATATTTTCAGCTTCGATAGTATCGATTTTCTTTTCTTTTAGCAAGCGGTGTAACATAGCAATACTACGGCGAAGATACAACACGTCTTCTTCTAGGGTGACCAGAGCTTGTTCGGCTTTCTTGACACTAATCTTAGCACGCTTTAGTTTGTGCAATGAAAGGTATTTTTTGGCTTCCATTATGTCAACTTCTGTGGCGGCTAAAGAATTGGTATCTGACTGGACAACACTTTCGACAATAGAATCTAGGTTTCTAGAAGCAGACATGATTCTGCTTTCTACTTCATCTAATGTATCTTGAGGAACTGTTGGTAATTGCGGTTCCTCTGTATTGCTAAACTCAACTTTATGTTCAACAACTCCATCATTTGCTTCAGCATTTACCTCATTATAGGTGTCTTCATCACCTAGTTCGCCCATATATTCTCTAACTTGATCTTCGAAAGTTGCTCTATCATCCTCGATTGAATCATCTGAGGTGTCCTCATCAATTTCTTCCACTACGATTTCTGGAAGGTTTTCATCAGAGACATCTTCTTGCAAAATATCATCAAGGTCAAACTCAATTGAGTCCTCTGACTTTTCTTCAGACATCTTCTCTCACCTCCTCATCCATTGCTAGTTCATTCCCGTGGTTAATATCGTCAAATATCGCGTCGAGGTTGATGCCATCATTTGCCAACTCATGTAATAATCGCGCCGGGTCCGATAAATCTCTTTCGATTCTGGTGGCCTTTACTTCGATATCTGTCAAACGACCGTATATTGAGCCATACATTGAATCTGCCCGACGCACTAGAACCCACACACCAATCGAAATAATCACAACATAGGCTGCCAAAGTCAGCAAATTATCTTGGCTTGTATCAAGTTGAGGAGGGATGCCAAGGACAACCCCTAATAGGCCGAAAACTGGAAGTGCGAGGATAATTCGAAGTTGTCTTCTGCTATCTGCTAATGCTTGGAAATGGTCGGCATACAAAGTAGATACACCTTTACGCGCTCTTTGATAATCCTCGTGAATTAATCTAAATTCATCGGTGCTTAACCAAGTCTTGCGCCATAGCCATAGTGCTGAGATACCTAAGACAAGTGGACCCCAATAAATTACATTGAATAGGTGGAAAGCAAATCCAAGGGCTAACAATCCTGAATATACGGAGAATAAGCGGAACTTTTCATTTTGGCCGGTCAAACGCCCAAGTACTAACGACAGTAATCCAAAGATGATGAATGCGACAAAGGTAGAAGATTGTCCTGGTGACCATGAATATACTTCATCCTTGTAGACATACCGGTCGTTGCCTTCTACGTTCTTTGACAGCATGTTGGCGTCAATGGTAACAATACATGTTCCATCGATAGACTGCTTCCACCATTCAATGGTTTCAGAAGTTATCTGCCAGTTAACCACGACTTCTTCGTTGGGACCGAGTTGAACTATTGGGTCAACGTTGTTATTGATGGTTGAACCTGAACACTCTAAATCCACCATAAAGAACAATGCTAGTGCAGTTCCATCATTACGAATTCTAGCACTAACCGTCGCATCTGTACCTTCTTCCATGGTACCTTCACTAATCCAAACTTCAGCCACGCTTGGGTCAGCAAATACATCTAGCTGGAAAGTGAAAGTAGCCTCATCATAAACAGTATAACCACTATTTTCAGTTGGATGAAATAATCTAAATGTCATATCCCAACCGTCTTCAGTGATAATATTAGGTCGATTAGGGGCATCAACGATAATCTGTAACGGATCACTAACATCCCAAGCTTCTCTTTGCGGTAGTTGGATTCTAGAATCATTTCCAGCGGAGCCTGAGCCACAATCTTCAGGAGATAATGACAGAGGCACAGATGTGGTCTCATCAACTACCAAAGTGAAAGACCACTGATATAGCGATTCGTCCAAGCCTGCGGAGTTGAAATCAAATAATCTCGTGGCATCACATAATTCTAATTCGTATGCTACAGCATTAGAGGCACCACGTGGTATGTGTGAGTAGACGATATTAATGGTCATTGGTCCATCTGTTTCATCGGGTTTTAGATCAATGTCACTAGGTGCGAAGAACCTAGACATCTTCAAGGTTGAATTGAGATAGCCATCGCCGTCAACTCCAGAGTCCTGTGGAGTGATATGAATAGAAAGTAAGGCTGTTAAATCAAGATCGGGACTTAGTTCCACACCACTAACAGTAAATTGGAATGATATATTCTGCCCCACTGGCATATTAAGCGTCGATGGTGCGTCTGATTGCACCGACCATTCTGTGCTAGGAGCCACACCACCGGGTTTGTTAATCTCATAAGATAGATCAGCCGTGACGTCACGGTTGCCCACGTTCACTATTGTTGCACTAAATGTTCGGTCCCATTGACGGTGATAGAGCATCTCTTCTTGCCACTCAATAGTATCTAGAATGAACATTGGTGAAATTAGCATTCTTACGACACTAATTCCTGCAGTCAAGTCTGTTGCAGGGTCTACTAGTCTAATAGTGAGATTGTGGACTGAGCCATCATCTAAACTGATACCTTCGCCCAGTTCTGGGACGCTGACAACTACGCTGCCTTGAATCTCCTCATCAATCGGCAAAGTCATTGTTTGTGATGCTGGGACAACTACCCAACCGCCATCTACCGCGACTTCAACATCAAAGGTTTCCTCCAAGTTACCGGAATTAGTTACCGTGAAGTTGATGATCTGATCTTGACCGGGCAAGACGCCAATTTGGTTTGGTGCGTCAATGGTTAAGGAGCGTTGTTCACTTACATTGGCAACAACATCAGCGCTCAGGTTTACCCCGGTATCAGTTGATACCCAAAGTGTAGCCATGTAGAATTCGTCAGAATCTGCATCGGCATTCGCGGCTAACCTTATTTTTACTGAGTCAGTAAATCCTGGAGCAACTAAAATTTGATTTGGACTTTCTAAACTAAAATCAACATCGCCGCCTTGAGAGTCGTCTAGCCATAATGAGTAAATTGTTGGAGTGTTACCCGTATTGGTGACATAAACTCTAGTTAACGGTGTCTCGGATAGTGTGGTATTGAGATCAACTGTTTGATTGGTTGGGCTCAAAGATACGTTAACGTAAGGGCCAACTCTAATAGAAACTGGAATTACATCAATAAGTAACCCAGTTACACTATCCTCAACCTTGATGTTAACATCTTGGAAGGAATATGCTTCCGCTAGTGGGTCAGTTGTTACCTTCAATTGGAAATCCCTCATGTGGGAATTTCCTTGTGATGGATAATCTGCAACATCTGCTGACAAATCAAGAATTGTATCGGCAGTAGCACTAGTTGTGTTAACAGAAGTAACCCAGCCATCTGGCAGGTCATCTAGAACAGATAATCGATAAGATGACAAATCATTACCTGTATTGGCAATTAACAGGTCAATTGGTGTCTCTTCGCCAAGTGGCACATCAAATGGACCTTGGTCGACTATAATCGCCCCTTGAATAGTGGGGACTCCAATAGTGATATTTCTCTCAACGGGTACAACTTCCACATTAGGAATGGGCGGACCTACTAGAGTAGGAGTAGCAACAACTGGTATGGAAATCACTCCTGCCAACGGATAATCATCTGCAGGCCCTTGGATGCCAAGAGCTGCTGATTGGACATCACCAAGTGCCAAACCTGAGAAAGTCGCTGGTGAAACATCGGCTGACCAACGGTCAGATTCAGAGAATCCTCCGCTATTAAATGGAGTAAATGTAAGAGTACCAACCGACAATACTGCATCTACAGTATTGGTTATGGTGCCATCTAAATTGTGCCTGACTTCGACTTCCATCGCCCTTGGCAAGTCTACGCCTTGACCGTTCTTTGCTGCAATAACGTCTTCGACAGTCAGTTGAATGTGTTCCTCTTCAAGGCCCGGGTCAACAACAATTACTGGTCTAACTTCCAGCGGACTGGTTTGAGTAACTGGCACCCCACCGCCAGATGGAGTTGCTTGAACCCAAACACTCAGAACATCTCCTGCTGTGTTGTAATCACTAGAGTCAAGAGGCATTTGTATTGGAGGAACGGTAATGTTGACTCCAAAAATTGCTGAATCTGTATCGTTAATTATGGCAGTTGTAGACTCAGAAAGCGTGACTTGCCAGTTGGATGAAGATACAGAGAATCCTGCAATAAGATCGAAAGTACCTGGTACATTGCCGACGTTTGAAATTGTTGAATTGAAGGAAATACTTTGTCCTGGAGTCACCATTGTTGTAGAAGTAGGCATGGTGATGGTTGCTTCATATAATTCTCCAGCCATGACTCTAGCAGTTGAAGAGAGCGAGTAACTTGGAACTTGCGGGTCGCCAATAGAAGTCAGAGTAAGGGTAACTGTGTCTGCCTGCGACCTAGATGCCGAGGCTGGCACAGTAACCGGAATAAGAATTACTTCTGAGTTGCCAGGGGAAAAGACCGGTGTAGAGCCCCCATGTAGAGTCATGTCTGCCCAGCCCATTGCGCTGGAGATACCGATTTGGAACGCATCTGCTTGAGCACCTGAATTAGTTACTATGAAGGTTAGAGTTGTAGTCAAACCAGGCTCCGTAGTGCGGTCGGCCGGAGTGGACAAGGTCGCGATAAAATCCGAGAATTTTATGATTGAAGTGCTAATCAAATCAGTTTCAGTCCAGACACCGGTTCCGTTGAAGATCACAGAGGCGGTTAGTTCCCACTCACCAGACATTGAACCTGAGTTGTAATTTGCAGTTAGGTTAGAAGTTACTGCAGGAGTTAGTAATGAGCCTGGACTGATTATTTGTTCACCTGAATAGAAGGTCATGGTATTGGCTGGGTTAGCTACTTCAGCAAAGGCAAGTTCAAGGTTTGCAGTTATGTCTCTGACACCTTCATTGATTACAGTAGCGTTAATTTGTTGCATACCATTTCCTACCATTGCATTGGGTTGACCAGGAGCAGGTTGAGGTACGGTATTGTTATACACAGTTCCAACCATGTACACCGGGTTCTTGACATCGAAATTTATTCGACGTTCATCATTACCAGGATCTGGGTCACTAAGTGAGAAAACCTCAGCGAATAACGATTGCCCATCTCCGGGAGTGGCAGTCCATTGGAATAGAACTGGGTTAGCGACTGTACCGGGAGCAATTGGACCAATTTCAAGCGAATTGACTAGAGTTTTGCCTGCGACCGGAGAACCTTGGTGGAATAACGACACAACTACTGTGCCAGAAGCAGGCCCTGTGTTAGCTACGACAATTCTAGCCGAATGTGTTGCATTCTCAACAAATATGTCTACGCCCGATTGTACCGAGCCAGCTCCGTCCAAGAGGAATGAGTTAATACCGAAATTTGGTGAACTCCTAGCGCTAGTAGAATCATTAGCAGAAGTTAACGGCGCAACCATAGGCGCAACCAGCAACAGCAACATTACTGCTGCGATAGTCGACTTGCCACGATTAAGCAGACACTTCACCTCCAGATGGTGCTTCGAAACTATCGATGTTGACTTTCTTGCCTTGCCTTTTCCATTGAGCAAGTAATTGCTCTAGCAAACGATTGTGGTCTTGCTCACTGATACCTAGGCGGCGGCGTTCCTCCCAAAGTAGCAATTGTTCAGTTCTAGTTAATAGTGCATCTCTAAGATACAGTTCAAGAGTCCTACGGTAGGCATCACGATCTGAAATAGCATAGACGATTGTGTCATCATCGACGAATTGGTCTGCTCGGTGTTGAATGATATTGCCAAGAGTCAAGGCCTCATCATAAGAGATGTTCCTTTTGTCTAGTTCAGTTTGGATACTTGAGGCGGTTTCTTGCAACTCATATTTGCCAGGTGCTCGTTGAATTTTCTTCAAGAATTTACGGGCTCGACGAGACAGACGTAGCCCTACCATAAACACCCGTTAAACTAGGCAGTTATTCAAAGAATCGGTCAACTATAGCCCCTCTACCCAAAATGATTAACTTTCTATGCATAATGTATAAAAAGCGTACTGCTTTGTATTTTACCCTAATTAATGTGCTATATATTGGTTTTTTTTCTAAAATCCGGCTAAATTGTGACTTGATGCAATAATTCATCAACGATGTGCGCTAGGTTCCGGCTATGAGCGAAGAGATAAACCTAGAAATCGGCCAGTCTGCACCAAGATTTTCTTGTCAAGATTCTGCGGGCAACAAGCACGATTTAGCACAGTACATGGCTGATGGAAAAAGTGTAATTTTGTATTTTTATCCAAAAGATTCTACACCGGGATGCACCACTCAGGCCTGTGATTTTAGAGATTCGATGGCCAGATTAAACCAAGGAGATTATGTCGTACTAGGTGTGTCAAAAGACTCCGGAAAATCACATGATAAGTTCATCGCTAAACAAGACCTAAATTTCCCCCTATTATTGGATGAAGACTTATCGCTGCACCAATCATACGGAGTATGGCGAGAAAAGAGTATGTATGGCAAGAAGTATATGGGCACTTCACGTTCTACTTTTGTCATCGGAAGTGATGGAAACTTAACTTGGGTTGGCTATGGCGTTAGATCCAAAGGACATGTTGCAAAGGTAATGAGTGAATTGGGCATCGAGTAAGTGATACGATGTCAGACAACATACCGCAAAATGTACGTATAGACCTTGGCAAGCATAGTGTTGCTTGGTCACCTTGTACAATCGGAGTTAACCTGACTGTTGGCAGTAACTCCTCCATTGGTTCCCTCGCCCACATCGGTCGAAATGTGGTGATGGGTGATGAGTGCCGCATTCAGGGCGGCGCATACATTGCTGACGGATGTATTCTTGGCAATCAAGTATTTGTTGGACCTAATGCCACTTTACTCAACGATCGTTATCCTCCGTCAGGAAATAAAGCACTGTGGCAACCAATCAATGTTCATGACGGTGCAGTAATTGGCGGCGGAGCCACTGTAATTGCTGGTTGCGATATCGGCAAAAACGCCGTACTTGCTGCGGGAGCTGTATTGACCAAACACTTGCCTGAAGGGGAAGTGTGGGCTGGGAATCCTGCTAGATTTATGATGAAACGCAGCCAGTATGAGTCCAAGCGATGATATGGTTGAACGATTAGGCGGGAACAATATGGATAGAAAAGGCGTAGTTGCGGAGTTTCTTGTCAAGTGCATAGAATATGCTAATCACTCCATCGAAAGAAAGCGGTCAAGAGGAGATGATGAATTGATTCCCGCATGGGAAACCTACATCGAATTTACTCAACATGCCTTGGATGAAGTACATACTGGAAAACTAGATTCATGGTTTGCCACCGATAGTCGTGAAGATTTGACCAAAGCTAAGCGTATCGACATAATGGACATGAGCCACCCTGAGCGTTCTGCATGGCTAGCGGGTATTGTCTCGCCACGCCCACTAATCCTTGCCTCAACAATCGATGAGAACGGTATCAAAAATTTGGCGCCTCTAACCTCTGTCATGGGCGTATCAAATACCCCACCACTGTTCATCGCCTCATTTAGTAGGAATAAACAAAAACAATATCGCGGCACATTACTGAACATGCGCAAGACTGGTACTGCAATACTACATGTGATGCCAAGTACCCTGCAAGCAGTCGATTGGATTGACATGGCGGGCAGCCCCATACCTCCAGAAGAAAGTGAATGGGATTTAGTTGACCTTACTCCTCATGACGAAAACGAATTACTAGTTCAGCAAGCTATTGCTGCAATAGAGGTCGAGTTAGTTGAAGAAAAAGAGTTACCTGGTGCAGTTGCAAGATTAGCGGTTATGCAAGTCAAGCATATTTGGACTTCAAGTGACAAAATCCCACAGCAAGGGCTTGATGTACTAACTCAACACGGCATGGATAACATAATGCCAGCACCTAATTTGTGGTCGAAAAAAGTTGACAAACATTACGGCCCTAAGTAGTCAAACTATCCCACATCAATTGAAGGCCATCATCAAGAGATACCTTTGATTGCCAATTTAACAATTCGGCTGCTCGACTGATTTCAGGAAGCCGCCGAATAGAGTCTCCAAAGTAACCCTCTCCATAAGTCACCTCACTAGCATTGGAAGAAAATTTAGCGACTTTATTAGCCAACTCTAGAATCGAGATTTCTTCTGTTGACCCGATATTAAATACCATATTAGGGCTTGATTTTACCTCTCCCGCGTAAATAAATCCATCAACTATATCATCAATCCAAGTGAAACTTCTAGTCTGACTTCCATCACCGTGAACTATCAAATCAGCGCCTTCAAGGATGTTTTGAAAAAATATCCCAATTACTTGCCCATAACCGTCCCCGCAAAGACGGGGTCCATATGCATTGAACGGCCTAACGATTCTGACATCAAGCCCTTCTCTTGCTGCATGTTGACTAGCAACTTCGCCGAGATATTTACTGCCACCATAGGAATGACGTTGATGTTGGGCGGGATCGGAAAATATCATTGCATCACCATCGGTTATTGGTTGAGATGCTGGCTCACCAAAAGCTTCGGGCGACGATGCAAAAACGTACCTAGCATCACAAGCCATGGCTAATTCAAGAGTCCTTAGCGTGCCATTGATGTTGACATCAATGACAGAATGTGCTGCTTCGTGAAACCATTTGGTACCATTTATGGCTGCTAAGTGGTAGATGACATCCAGACCGCCCATCGCCTCAACACATGCATCTAAATCGTCAACATCTCGAACATCGCCTGCATAAAGTGAAAAGTTTTGTTCACCAATTATCTCATCGAGATTAGCCTCATCCCCTCTAAACATAGAATCTAGAGCCACGACTGTATGACCTTGTTGAACCAATCTTTCACATAGTGAAGAGCCAATAAAACCAGCACCACCGGTCACTAAAATACGTTGAGCAGACATGATATCATTCAACTCTTTCTAGTACCGTTATGGTTACTTGATCGCCTACTTTGCGCAATTCTACCAAATCACCAGTATTTATTTCCATACAAGGATCTGTTGCAAAACCGTGAGCATAAGGCAAATCAAGCAAGGAACAAGCTGGTATAGTTAGTGAACAAACATCTCGATTAACTATGGCTTTTGGACCTTTACCGGTGTAAATCAACCCCATCAACACATATGGAGCAACTGTGGAACCAGAGCCCTTTGGATAAATTAGAATCGTATCTTTTATTGCTTGGCCGTCAAGTGGATGTCCAGTCTCTTCAATAACTCCGGAATCTCGATTAACATAGCCAAGATAGGTTATTGCTACATCGGTAGACATTGCCTTACCCCTCACTACAAAATCTCCCTGCGAAGACAAGCCGTTACCTATTGCAGTATAATCGCCGTGTTGAGTTATTTTCGAAGATTGGTGTTGCGGTTGAGCTTTGGCCGACAAGGTTGGACGTTGCCCCGCTGAAAGAGTAGGGTCAAAGGCATGCTTAACACAATCCTGTATTGACATCACACTGGTTGGAATTCGATTTAATCCGCTGGTCAAGTAATGCTCGGCTTTAAGTGAATTTGTCAGCAGATGATTGTATTTATTGCGATTGTAAGGCGTAACTTCCGGACACGTGTCTTTCAGAAGCACAACTCCGGCGTCGTCCAATAATTCAACGCTACCATCATCAACGGCAAGTTGATAATTTTCACCACTGGTAAATAGCCACAACCTATTATCCGGTATTTTTTCGCCCATTTCTGCATAAGAACGTACTGCTGATGCTGTACGGCGGATTTCCTCAATACTAGCTTGTGGACAGCCAATGACTACTAGATCGACTTGACCACGTGGAGCCAATTCTGCATATCTAGCAGATAAATCGGCTTTAGTGAACTTCAAAATCCCTTTCCAACCATCTTGTGGCGGCAACCAATTTCCATTCCCATCCTTACTCAGTGGTGGATCTGCGCTGTGACCTTCAGCCCACAACATGGGGCAGCCATAGTTAGCAGCAGCAGCAGTTAACGCTTTTTTTGCGGCAAAAGAAAGGTGTTCAGGCATCCCACAAATAAGCGGCATTGGACCCCACGCTAAATCCCAATCTGGCCTTACTTGCTTACCAATCCAGTCGCCAAAAATTGACCAATCTGACAAGTCATTCATTGCGCAATCTAGGGTAACGAAGATATTTGGCATTCGATTTTCAGTTAAGTGCAAACCCCACTTGGGTGCAAAACCAGTTAGCCCTGTAGCTAGTGCTGAAAGTCCAGATTCACGATTAGTGATTAGTGAAGTCCACGAGTTAGAGAAACATACGGCATTAGATTCTGCCCAAGATGCAATTCCTGACTCTAACTCAATTCCACGATCATAAGGCGTACAAGATAGCGTTGATTCAATCCCAAGGCTGTCATATGCTGCAATGATTTCAAATTGCTGTGTTAAAAAATCTGGCCAATCAATATCCATTTCTTTCATTTTTTCTTTATCGCAACCGGCCGAATTTAAGGTGGTTGTAATGGCTACACGACCACCTTTATCGCCAGATAAATCTGATAAAAACCGGCGCAGACCATGCCCTCCGGTAATTACCGAGACCCCTGAAACGTGAGCATTATCAACCTCAACAAAACCGTCTGCATTTGCAATTTCTGCAAGGTCGACTACCAAACGGGCTGCCTTTTGCCTAGTCTCGCCCTCTTGTCCAGCAAGTTGCTGAGCAAGGCGCTTTGGTAAGTCCATATTATCTCGCACAAGTAACTCTTTGATGAAGTAAACCCTTATTTTGACACGAGACATATGCAATCGGCGAAAGTTTTGATACCATTGAAGTACAGGAGATTAATCATGTCTTTAGATATTAGACATCAAAACCAAGAACATATTGCAGGAGAACCTGCTAGTAGTCAAGCAAAACCAATTCCACCACTCAATGGCAATCAAACAATCTCACAAAGAGTGGTAAAAACCCAACAGAAAAAGCCTCGCAAGGCATTACAGGTAATCCAAATTTTCAGCATCATTGTCGCATTGATATTATCTGCATATTCTGTTACTATAATTTGGTCATTACCTGACCAAGCAGGGCAATCTGGAGCGGATGCTAACGAGGTATTGGTTAGAACTGAAGGACGTAATGCTGACCACCTATGTGAGGAAGGAGGTGCTGACATATTCATCGGCAATGACCTGAACTCAAACGGAATTTTAGAAGAAAATGAAGTCACCTCAACAACCAGGTTGTGTCATGGAAAAACTGGATTATCCGGACCGCAAGGTGCTACTGGTCCCAATGGTGACAGTGGAATCGCGAGTTTGGTCAACACTTCGGTGCTAAATTATGGCAATGACACCTGCTTTTTTGGCGGATTAATGATTGAATCAGGATTAGACTTCAATAATAGTGGCACCCTAGAGGGAACTGAAGTAATTAGTCAAGACTTTGTCTGTAATGGTGCGATAGGTAGTAATGGATTGAATGGCAATCAGGGATATTCCGCCTTAATAGAACAAGTACAGCCACCGCAGTACCTCTGCACTTCAGGATTTATCCTCAATTTCGGCATCGATAATGGCCACGGCATGGGAGTTGCTGAAGATGGTGTAATGCACGCCGATGAAGTTGTTGAATCGTTGAAAGTTTGTCAAACTCCACTCAACTACGGGCCAATCTCCGACATGTTTGCGGGTGTTTCCGATGGATATTCGAGTCAGTGTGCCGAGTTCGCTTGGTCTGATTCATACAACAAAATCATCACCTCTGGCAGCGATAGTTCGAGTGGTTGTGAACTGTGGGTCTCCTCTGGAGTAACCTCTTCAACTGAGCAACTAATCGACATAAACTCAGGAGTAGGCGATTCAAATCCCGGATTATATCTTGGCTTTAATCAGCTATTTACCGACGGTCAAGAACTGTGGTTATTTGATGCTAATAGTGGCAGTAATGGTCGTGAATTATGGGTTAGTAACCTCAGTAATTCTGGCACCTATCAATTAACTGGTTATAGTGGAGATGGCATAACTTCGGATTCGCTGGCAACTCTATGGATGGATGGGTTAGTATTTTCTGATTCTTCAAATTCATTCATGTGGACAGATGGCGTCAACACAACTGAATTATTTGATGCCCCATTTATTGACCAGCAACAACAGTTGATGTTAGATTCAATTACTGCTGATATCTCTGCCCACACAACTTCATCAATGGTTGCTGATTCAACCGGATTATGGTTTAGCGCAGTGAGCAATGATCTCGGATTTGAAATGTTTCACCTTAGTAATCAAGGCGATTTAACGACCTGGAATCTTAATGAGTTTGAAGACAGTATGCCTGACTCAATCTTATCCACGACCGGTAGCGCAGTTGTTATTGCCGATAACGGCATTGATGGCCGTCAATTAGTCAAACTAAATCTCACAGGTAGTCATCAATGGTTAACCAGTTTGACTCTACAGAGTAATGGCAACCCAACAACAAGTGTTGGTGAGGGAATGGGTCTTAATTTACTAAATAGCAAAATTATCTTTGACGCGCAAACCAGTGCAGTTGACCCAACGTTGTGGAGTTATGATTTAGCATCCTCTAGCGTTACTGAGTTATCCAGTTTGGTTATTGCTCCAGGACTTAGGACTCAGCCAGTACAGCTTAACGGGAAATTGTGGTTTGATTGTATCACCGGCTCAACAGCTGGAGAATTATGCATGAGTGATGGCACCCCTGAAGGTACCAAAATGATTCACGAATTCCAGCCTGGTATGGCTTCATCAGAGATTCGTGACATTGTTAGCCATGGTCAGCATTTGATGATTCTAGTCAACGGGGAAGTTGATTCAATTGATACAGGGCACAGTTTGTGGAGTTTTGACACTAATTCCTTGGCCGCAGAATTAGCTTATGACCCATGGATTGGTACTGGAAATAATTCGAATGCTGGAGTTTATGGTCAGTTGGTGGTGACTAGTGAATTAGTTATCTTTGTCGCTGATGATGGCCAGACTGGTCACGAATTGCACATCTACAGCCCGCTAATGTTAGGTGATGAATGGTTGATTTGGTGAATTACTCTTTATCAATACAATATTTGCAGGATTGAGCAATGACATAATCACCACTAATTTGATCTTCCATTAATAGCGGTTCACGACAAGCAAAACATTGCACTACATCAGTCTCTTCCAATTCGGCATTTAGTGCAACTCGACGGTCAAAAACAAAGCAATCACCATTCCAATAGTCGCCACCGACTTCTTCAAAATATCCAAGCACGCCGCCTTTGAGTTGTTTGACATTTGAGAATCCGGCATCCATCATTACCGCACTAGCCTTTTCGCAGCGTATACCACCAGTACAAAACATAACTACTGGCTTATCTTTCAAATCATCAGACATCTCACCAACTGCACGGGGAAAATCACGAAATGTCTTGATGTCTAATTCCATGGCCATCTGGAATGTACCAATTCTAATTTCGTAATCATTACGAGTGTCCAGCACTAAGATATCCTCACCATCATCTAATAATTTCTTGAAGTCCGTTGGAGTAATCTCGTCGCCAGTCTTCTCTGCCGGTTTGATGTGGTCAAGTCCAATAGAGATAATTTCTTTTTTTAGCCTAACATTCATTCTGCGAAATGGTTGATAATCTGAGTAAGAAATTTTCAGTGGGATGTTTTGAAATCTAACATCCTGTTCAATGAAAGCAAGATAGTCATCAACTGATTCTTGAGTCCCAGACAAAAAGAAATTAATTCCTTCATAAGCGATTAAAATAGTCCCTTTCAGACCTAATTTTTGGCATATCTCGCGGAATGGTTGGCGCAATTCGTCACGTTCAGGTATATCGACGAAACGATAACCTGCTATGTTGACAATTGAGCCGCTCATGTTTGGTCCTGACAGATTGGATTTTTATGACCATCGAAGTCAATCACGCCAATCATGCCTAGATGCTAATGGTCTTCTCCAACCTTGACCAAATGCTTTGCTAGTGACTCTCGGTGCTGGTGACATTTGCCATCGCTTGTGTTCATTACGCTCCAATCTTGCTAACACATCAAGAACCACCTCACGAGTAAAACCTGCTTGAACTATATCATCAGCATCCATAGTATGTTCAATATGGAGGCGCAGAATTTCATCTAAGGTTTGATATGGTGGTAGTGAATCTTCATCTTTTTGATTTGGTGCTAATTCTGCCGAAGGTGGCTTAGTCATGGTGGAAGAGTTGACCGGTGGTTGTAAGCCAGACTTCGACGCTCTTGAATTAAAGACCTCAGCCAAAGCATAGACTTGCATCTTGTACAAATCCCCCAGCGGCGTATAGCCTCCAGCCATATCTCCGTAAAGAGTGCAATAACCCTGGGCTAATTCCGACTTATTACCAGTAGCAACAGCCATTCTACCTTCTGCATTAGCATGAGCCATGACGATAATTCCACGCAGTCTAGATTGGATATTTTCTCTTGCAACTGGACTGCCGTTTGATAAAACTGATTCGATTTTTGACTCAAGAGTAGAATGCATTTCATCAATTGATTCAATCTTAAACTGCATACCAAGTGCTTCTGCGGTATATCTAGCATCATCAAGCGAATGTTGTGATGAATACCGGCTGGGCATGGCGATACCAAGGACATTTTCAGCACCCACCGCAGCACAAGCCACGCATGCAGCAACCGCAGAATCGATACCACCAGACAGACCTAGAACTATTGATTTGATACCTGATTTGCGACAATAATCAGCCAGTCCAGTGATTACTGCATCAGTAATATCTTCAATTAATTCTGCAGATTCCTCATGCCCATCAGAGTCACTAGATATTATTTTGAGCGTATCATTACCAATTGAGAGCGCGTCTTCTTCAGCCATGCCAATCCATCGACAATTTTCTGGCTGGTCTAGGTCAACTAGCAATACTCCTTCTTGCCATGATGGTGCCACAACCACCGTTCCGTTTGGCCATGCGACAAGTGAACAACCATCAAACAATAAATCATCATTGCCACCTACTTGATTGGCTAGTAAAAATGGGTGCTGTAGCGTCAAAGCAGCAGTTCGGCAAACTTTGATTCGAGAACCCACTTTATCGGCATGATAAGGTGATGCTGAAAGGTTAACTGTAGCATCAAGTTTTACACCTTGACGGCCCCACTCAGCGAGGTTTTGTATCGGATCTTGCCCATATGATGAAGGAGTTAATCCGGCGATTTGCCAAGCATCTTCACAAATGGTTACGCCAAGATCCATACCGCCAATCGCTCGACAAATCCCCGAACGATTAGAGGGGTGAAAATAGCGTGTTTCATCAAATACATCATAAGATGGCAATAATTGCTTTTTTGCAACAATGCGATTGGTGTTTTCGCCATTTGGTTGGGCAATGAGTGAACCAGCGCGCACAACTCCATTAGCAGGCAGGCTTCGGCTGTCCTCTGTTGGTACTGGAGTGCCAACTAATACTGGAATCTCAACACTCAACGATGTTGCTCTATCAAATGACATATTGATGAAGTCTGGTTGTAATAACAAATCCCTTGGGGGATATCCACTAATTGCTAATTCTGTACTGACCGCCATTGCGGCTCCATGTTCCTTAGCGATACTTGCTGCGCGTTCGATGCGAGATGCGTTACCAGTTAGATTGCCAACTGTTGAATCAACCTGCAGTAATCCGATAAATCTGGGCAAAGTTCTCACCGTGGTCAATTGAATTGGACAATATCTCCATTTTCATCCTTGTACCACCACTCATTTGTATCTTTGTCATGATACCACCAGTAGCCATCAGCACCCATTACCCAATCTGTTTCTGGCTCTGCGGCTGATGTGGTTTCTGCTACTCCCAGTGCTGCCGCAGCAGCGCCAAGTGAAGATGCAGGTTGAATCTCTTGACCAGTTTGTGACGGCTCCGCAGCATAATCAGCTAAATCATCTTCCTCATAGTAGTCATCTTCGATTTCTGAGGAGTATTCATCCCAATCATATTCTGAACGTGCACCTCTACCTCTGGTTGCTTTGCGCGCCCATAGTAATCCTGTTACAATGATTGAGACAAAAATTAGTGCAACAATTGAACCGATAACTGGATTGACATCGCCAAATAGATTCTCAACGAAACCTTGGTCTCTAGCCGGTCTTACATCTACTGTTGGGCCTTTGGAAGTTTGACCATTGTCCAATTCGACCTCAATCCACTGAATACCTTGTGAGGTTGGAACCCAATCAAGGGTAATCAGCCCTTTGCCTTGTGCTGGAATATCAATACTTGGGCGTTGTAGAACATCCTTTGTGCCATTTAATTTGACCACATATACAGTAGCATCAACTGTGCCATCTAATGACCCTGTATTATCTACCAATGCTTGTACTGAAGTTGATTGCCCAACTTCAATGATTAATCTAGTATATGATACGTCTAACGGACCGATGCTGAATTCCGGCCTCAACCATTCTAGGTCCCACTGAGCGATTTCGCTACCAGAAGGCGCTCCATTCATTCCTTGAACAGAATTGTCTGCGAGATCTCTTCCATTGACTTTAATGAATAAAATTAGTCGATTTTGAATCATTGTATCAGTAATTCCTGATAAGTCAATCTCTGCATAGATCTCTAATCGTGTTCCAGAAATATCAGTCCCTTCAACTGTCATCGGCTCGTAACCTGTGGTTAGTCTGTCACCAGTAAGTGCATCCTCAACCCACCATTCTAGTTGCAGTGAATCGGTGTCCAAGCCACCTTCCTCATCGATAGCAACTCTCACTTCATACACATCGGTATCTAGAATAGTATTAGGTCTAGGGTTGATTATCTCGACTGGATTTGGCCCCGTTCCATCGACTAGAATCCACCGATTGTCTGATTCATCAGTGACATCGTCACCTTGACCTGAGTAACAATCAACGCCCCAGGTCAAAGCCTTCTTGCCCGAGGATTCCGATGCAGTTACAACTGCTGTCCACGCACCGTCAATAGCGGTCACTGGATAAGTCACACCGTCAAACCTCACACTGACTGGACAGTCAAAGTCAGGACGAGTGTTGGTTTCACTGAATAAAAC
>DUJK01000037.1 GCA_013329925.1 Candidatus Poseidoniaceae archaeon | reverse complement strand
TGGCTCCGCAATCCCTTGTACCCATACAATAAACAAGTGGACTATAATTAGTCCCGTAACTATCACTGGTAGAATAAAGACGTGAATAAAATACATTCTAGTTACCGTTCTCTCGGTTAACGAAGAGCCACCAAATAGTAGGGTTGCGATGTACTTGCCAACTAGTGGGCTTGAATTTGCTAGGTTTATACCAATTACCGCAGCACCATATGCTAGAGAGTCCCATGGTAGTAGGTAGCCAGAGTAGCCAAAGATGATTGTCAAAGCCATCAGTGCGACACCAATTAGCCAATTTAATTCTCTCGGGTTTCGATATGCTCCTGTGAAGTAAACACGGCACATGTGCAAGAATACACTAGCAACCATGAAGTGAGTTCCCCAGTGGTGAACTGCTCTAATGATGTAGCCAAACGGTAGTTCTGTCATGATATATTGCATGCTCAAGTAAGCTGGAGATGGTATCCCATTTCCGCCAGGAACATAGTAAATACCAAGAACAGTGCCAGTTAGAACTAGGATAATGAAGGATAGAAATGATATTCCTCCCAGACAATAAAGCGGGTACCAATACCAGATGATGCGAAGTTTATACTTTTCAGCGTGGGTCAATGGCATCTGTCGATGCATGTTATAGTAAGCACCCTTTGACATATTCCAGTAGTCTTGTATTCTAAATCTAGTGTCTAGCCAAGAGAATACCCAAAGGAACGATCGCTCAGCAAAACCCATCTTTCCGGAGGATTCTACTGCACGGAGTATTTCTCTACGTGGCATTTCTTCATTCTCTTTGCGCAGGGTGAACGCAACAAGAACAATAATGAAGGCAATAAAGAACCAAAGAATCCAGAACATTGTAGTCATTTTATCACCTCAATCACAATATGTTAACCAATCTACATAATCGGTGATTCCGGTTATCAAATCACCGTCCATCAATACAGGTATGATTGGAAGTCCTACCGGTGCAGGGCCGCCAGCCACCTTTATTCCTGCGTAACTAAACGTTGCACCACTAGAGCGGTTTCTGTTAGAATTCATTTCTAGCGCAGTAGGGTCAAATCTTGATGAATGGCAAATACAGAATAGTTTAGTTCCACCGTCATCACCACCACCTGGAGTCCATGAATCATCGGTGAATGAATTTGAAACTAATTGCCATCCTGGAATGCAGCAAAGGTGAGTACACCTGCCGTAAATAATTACAATATTATCAGATGGAAAAATTCTCGGGTCAACATCTGACATGTCCTCAAAGTGACCAATTCGCTTGCCGGTTTCGTCGTATCCTTCCATTGTTTGGAATCTTGCTTTACCAAGAGCATCTGGCAGGTCTTTATTTTTCTCGTGGTCAACATATACGACAATAACTGGGACACCATTCCAAATTCCTGCTGCTCCAGCGGTTCCAGTGCTAGATTTAGCAGCCTCGTCAACGAAGTCTTGTCGAGTCATATTGACTTCGTGCTTAGCCCCATACCAAGCTTCATCTTCACGGCCTTTGGCCCAGAATTGTATAGTGCCTTCTCCACCAGATCCTTCGGTGTCTGGTGGCATGATGAGTGCAGTGAATCCCAGCACACCCAGTGATGCTGCTAATACTCCTGTTGCTGTATTGAATCCATATTTCAAGAATTGCCGGCGATTGATTACTTTCCCAGCGCCATATACTGAGTCATCCCCGCCCAATGATGGCGCAGGTTTCAAATCATATTCTCTAGCCAACTAAATCACACCTTGTATTCTTTCCAGTCTTTTTGATGCTCAGGAATAAACTTGTTTATTGCATTCTTTACGATAATCGTGTCTGGTAAGATGAATCTGAGATATACCAAGCCCATCAAAATGAGAGTGGTGATTGACATTGCTAAGTGGAAGGCTAGTTGCCTTTGGTCCCAATCTTTGGCTAGTCCATAGATTAACGAAAATACCCAATAACAGGACCAAAAAATCCCCCAAATGAAAAAGAACATAGTTAGATATGACGCTCCAGATGGTGCTAACTTTGCACTGACAATTGAACCCATGTCTGCCTCAGTAAACACGCCTTTGTCGATTGCCATCTCCATTTCTTCTTCGGTAAGGCTGGCGTCTTCCAGGGATTTTCTTGCGTCTTCTACGGTGATATCACCCTTGGCAACTTTTCGTAGCAATTTTGTGATTGTATCATCCATCATTGATCACCTCTTCGCCTTATCTTATATCTCAATCTAAGTTGGTTACTTCTACCTTTGTAAGATGATGAGAAGCTGTATCTAAGCATTAATCCTGCAAATACAATCACTGCAATAACTGCGCCAAACCCAAGCAACCCTAGGACGTGGGCTCTAAATTCTGCTCCCATGTGGTGGAGGTCTACTCCAGTTTCTTCGGGCTCGGGAGGGCTGACATTTCCATCGCCAGCAAATAGTGTTCTTGTGCCCATGGATGAGGTACTCTCGTCGCCTTCTTGCAGGGCAAAAATGAGTTGATTCCATTTGTCTTCAGGCCCCGGACCTTGGTCTCCATTGACTGAGTTGCCAGTGATCCAAAAGTCGACAACTCCGCTTCCTGACTCCGGTGCTGCCCAAGTGAAGGTCCACATTCTGTCAGAGTTGCCAGCTGCTGCTTCAGTCTGTGTAAGGGTGGTTACATCATCTTCCCAGTTCTGTAAATTCTCACCAGACAGTTCTCCGCTCGAGACGCGCATCGAGAATCCAGCAGTCCATGGACTAACTGCACTAGGTCCGCCGATGATTTGCAACTTCAATTCATAGAATTCTCCTCCAACCCATGCGTATGGGACATCATCGAGGATAATTTGGACAGAGTTGTCGGCTGCTGCGTTGTGGCACAAACAACCTTCTTTGGCAACATCATCGATGGTTTCACCAGCGTTTGATTGCTCTCCGCCAATGCCTCCATGATACGAAGAGGCAAGGCTAGGCGTGATTAGAATAACCAATAGAGATATGCCTAGCGCAAGACGTTTCGAGATAGGCTTGCGCAACATAAACACACCCAGTTAATTCTCCCAACTATATGAACCCTTTAAACATTGTCAAATTTGGCAGGGCAATATATTCGCAGTACCTCGTTTTTGGACGGGTTTATAAACCCTGAAAACAACCTTAAAATCATTGTCAAAGGGGATAGTTCAATAATTAGGAGTTTTTGGGAATAATGATTCTTATGTCAACTCCGTTTGAGAATACCTATGATTTGTCTGAGAGTCAACTGGCAGATTTAGAAGAAGCCGAAGAACTTATTTTGAAAAATAGCCTTGGAAAAGCTGAAGAATTATTACTCAAAATGCTTGAATCAGACGACCAATGCATCCCTGTTTTGTCTAATTTGGGTCACCTATATGGTCGCTATTTGTCGGAGTTTGAAACGGCCGTAAAATATTATGACATGGTTTTGCAATTAGAGCCGGATAATGCTTGGGCTAGAGATTCGAGAAGAAGATATCTGCGTTACATTGATTGACAGCCTAAAGTTCATTGATGTTCAACTTCACGGGTGGCTAATGGAATCATCGCAGATTCTGATTGCAGGGGTTGGCGGCATTGGCTGTTCATGGGCAAAAGGTGCTTGGTCTCGCTGTGATTCAGAAGCAGATATTTTGTTAATCGACGCTGATGATGAAAGTTTTTCAGAGGTTGAACGTGGTCATGTTTTACGCTTGGGAACTGTTGTCGA
>DUJK01000024.1:16021-17335 GCA_013329925.1 Candidatus Poseidoniaceae archaeon | reverse complement strand
TATTCTTATGACAAAATCCTTGATTGTTGAGTTTTGAATTTCAGTATCTTTGATTGCCTCTAAGCCTTCAATTGAGAGGCTCGGGCAGGATTTTATCGATGCTTCGGGCATTTTAATGACGTCTTTTCCGTTGCCGTTATTGGTTACAGTCAAACCATATTCAACAGATGATCCAGCGTACAGAACTTCATTCATTGATAAATGATCTATTGTTAAATCATATACCGCAGGCACGGTAACTTCTGCATCGATTTCCTGACTTGATACGGTTTGGTCAAACGACACTTCCTCTGCGAGCAATAGAAGTGTCATTGATTCATCTGGTGAACGTTCAAACGAATATCCCGAAACATCTGAAAATTCTATTTCGAATGTTAAATTTTCAGACGAGGCTACCGTAATTGATTCGTCATAATCAAGCTCGATTGGTATATCCTCTGACTCATCCCAAGTAAGGGTAATCTTTAGATTCAGTTCACTCATACGTTGATTCTCAACAAAAAACTCTACTGTATCTAAAATATCGTCATCTCCGGATAATTGAAGTTCATGTGTACCGTCCATGTCGGTTTCCCAACCTAACTCCCATGACGGGATTTCAACTTGATCTTGAGCAGTTGATACTGGCACCGCTATCATCAATAACCCAATTACCAAACATAAGGATTTAAAATTAGATTTTATCATTCATTCACACCCAATATTTTTCAATGCTCTTTTTGTTAATACCCTAACTACAGATCTGCGATAATTAGGTGGAAGTGAGGTATTGTTGACAGGCTTTACTGATTTTCTTACCATGCCTGCTAGTTCAATTATTGAGGCTTTTTTTGACCAACCTTCAGCATTGATTGCATCAACTTGCTCGTTGTGTAATTTTGGAATTGATTCCAATGCAGTTGAGGCTATTTTCAAGCTTTGGTAATCTCCTTTCCTCCAAGTGATTGCAATACCAGCTTCTGGAAAGTCCCATGATTCTCTAACACGTAATTTTTGATAACTACCAGTTAATTCAAAAGCATCACTAGGTAAACTAACTTTCAAGAGAAATTCACCTTGTTTTAGAACGTTCTTTTTCATACCATCTAATTGGTAAAAATCACTTAAGGGAATTACTCTTTCTCCCTCCGGGCTAATCAGAGTTATAGTTGCCCCTAGAGCCATGAAATTTGGAGCAAGATCTCCTTGGTAGGTGGCGACGCAAAGAGTATTTTGATTGGGAATTACCCGGCAATCTGCACCTGTACCACAATCAGCTTTGTGACACCAGTCAATCGAACGACGCCAGTCTTCGCTTTGATTGTACCAAAAACA
>DUJK01000024.1:9146-15637 GCA_013329925.1 Candidatus Poseidoniaceae archaeon | reverse complement strand
ATTTTACTTGCTGCTTCAACAATTAATGGATGCATCCCATTAGCCTCCGTAAGCGAGGATAGCGACGTCATACAGCCAATCTCATAGGGTTCAAGTTGTTTCGCCTCGGGAATGTTAGCAAGAGAAATAACATGTGGTTTGGGATTTATTCGCCATTTGTAATTTGGTAAAACATCGGTGCCCCCAGCAACCCAATCAAAGGTTTCTCCTTCAGCAATAATGTTTGAAGCAATCGTTATTGCTTCTGCAATGGAGTTTGGATGATGCAAAGTGAAAGGCGGCATTAGCATTAATCATCATCTCCCATTTCTCTTTGCGTTTTCTTTAGCCAGGCTTTGCCTGCAAGACCTAACTTAGCCAATTGCTCCGGGTCAGGTTCAGTCGCCATCTTCCAGCCATCAACTTGGTCTTCCAGTGGGATATTAGGGTCAAAACCAAACAATACACCGTTTACGTAGTGAGAGGTGTCTTCTGTTCTCTGGCGCGCTTTATCCCTAATTTTGTGTTCTGCTGCGCGTTGCACAAGCGGTTCTTGCATTGGGCCGTATTCCAACCTTGGTGATGGCAAGTCTAAACTATCTTCAAGTTTGAGTGATTTTCTCTTCTTCTCAATGCCTTTGAAAACTACATCCGGGGTAAGTGGTAAATCTCTGAAACGTACACCAATAGCATCGTAAACAGCATTGACAACCGCTGGTAAAATTGGCAATAACGGCCCTTCTCCTGCTTCTTTGGCGCCAAATGGCCCCTCTGGATCACAAGATTCTATGATTATGGGTTCTACATGAGGCATTTCGTGAATTGAAGGTATTTTGTATTCCAGTAAATTTGCATTTTGTAGATGACCTGTGCGCCCATAAACCATTTTTTCAGACAAAACTTGTCCAAGACCCATGTGACATGAACCGATAATTTGCCCCTTTACTGCCAACGGGTTGAGTGCTTTTCCACAATCATGAGCAGCCCAGACATTAGTGCATTTTACCAACCCAAGTTCAACGTCGACATCAACTTCAGCTACGTATGATGAAAATGAATATGCGGGAGCTAATCCTGCTGCAGCCCCTTTGTGAACACCACCCATTGGTGGCGAACGGTAAGCACCACTAGCAATTAGCGCACCCTTGTCCTCCTGAGCCTTGTGCAAGGCTTGAAGATAAGATACACCGATTGAAGGGTCGTGTTTGTAGTAAATTCTACGGTCATTTAGCACTAGCGTATTTGGATGGTACCCTAGTATATCCCAAGCTGCATTTAGAATTTGTTCCCTGATTTCTAAAGCTGCTCTAATTGCAGCATTAGCATTCATGAAGGTCACTCTACTAGAATACGAACCCAAGTCTACCGGCGAGGTGTCACTTTCATGACTTCGAACATGAATCATCTCAATTGGCAAGGCTAACACTTCAGCAACCACTTGGGCAACAGCAGTCGTTGAACCTTGACCAATATCTGCGGCACCGGTGTGAACAGTTACCCCGCCATCCATGTCTACTTGAATGTGAACAGTGGCATGGGGGAATCGGTTTGGGTCCCAATGAATTGGTAGACCTGAGCCAGAGATGAAAAACCCACATCCTACGCCGATACCTTTGCCTAGCGGTAATTTGCGGAATTTATTATCCCAATCTGAACCCTCTCTCACCTTTTCAAGAGCCTCTCTCATACCATTGGAAGTAATTCTAAATCCGGTTATCGTCCTACTGTGCGGTGGTAGTAGGTTGGCCAAACGTAAATCAATTGGATCAACTTGCATCTGTTCTGCCATCTCATCTAAGCCAACTTCAACAGCGCAGCGCGTATTGACTGCACCATGGCCACGCATTGCACCCGATGCTGGTTTATTTGTCCAAACCCGTGCACCCGTATAATGAAACGAGCCCAACTCATAAGGAGCAGTTGCTAAAACGCCATTGTAATACGATGTTACGTGGCCAAAGGAAGCAAATCCACCTCCGTCGATAAGTGCATCAATATCAAATCCAGATATACGTCCTAAGTCATCAGCAGTCATCTTAACCTCGATATCGCTTGGATGACGGCCGCGATTTATCCAGTAGACCTCTTCACGGTCAAAGGTTATTCTAACTGGCCTTCCCGACTTTCTTGATAAGATTGCAGCACACATTTCATGAGGGAAGGGGTCTGACTTACCACCAAAACCGCCACCGACAAATGTTCTAATGACGTTGATTTGATGCATTGGAACTTCTAGTACAGTTGATAGCGCACGATGAGTATAGTGAGGAACTTGTTGAGGAGTGTAAAGTTGAAGACGTCCGTTAGGATCCCAATGAGCCACAACTGCATGTGGTTCAGTAAAACCGTGGTGAACACCTTCCATGGACCATTTGCCATGTGATGCAGCATGTGGGTCATCGACTAGAGAACGATCGCCAAATTCCTGAAACACACGCTTCTGGACGTTGGTTCTTGAAAGATGATACTTACCTCGCCAATGGATTGGTTCATCTACGTCTTCCAGTCCCTTCTTGCGGTCAAATACTGGCTCTAAAATCTCCCACTCTATGTCAAATAAAGCAAGAGCTTCAATTGCTATTGCCTCAGTTTCAGCGCACACACAAGCAACTAAATCCCCCATATGTCGAACCTTTTCAACTGACATGGCATGCTCGTCCTTGGTAACGGGTAGAACGCCAAAGCGATTTGTTGCATCTTGACCGGTGGCTACTGAGATAACTCCGGGTAATGCTTCAACTCTACTTGTATCAATGGAAATTATCTTGGCATAGTGATGTGGTGAACGTAGAATTTTACCAATTGTTTCATTGGCCAGCCTAACATCATCTCCATACCATGCTTGACCGGTTACTTTGGCATTTGAATCAACTAATTGGAGCGATTTACCAACTACCGTTCCAGTCCTAATACGGTCGTGAATATGTGAACCCGCTGGCTGTGGCTCTTTTCCGCCAACAGATTCTGGGATGAAATCGAGATCTCTTGGCTCCATTACGGGGTTTGAACCACCTGAACCTGGTGGGGGAAACTTTTGTTGTCCGGCAACACGTTTGCCGTCTCTTCTCTTACCAGAAGATTTACCAGGTTGTTGTCGATAGCCGCCTGACATAGTAATCACTTCGCATGACCAGGGGGCATCGATGGTTCTCCAGGGCCGCTGGGGTGTGGGTCAGGATGTGGGTCGCTAGCTGCCTTTGGAGTGGCATTTTCCCCGCGATGAATCTTAGCTGCTTCTTGGATTGAATCGACAATCTGCTGGTAACCAGTACAACGGCATAAATTTCCTTCTATTGCTTCTGAGATTTCATCATTTGAAGGATTAGGATTGGAATCCAATAAGGCTTGAGAGGCAACTAGGAAACCGGGTGTACAAAATCCACACTGTGAACCGCCAAATTTAGCAAAACATGCTTGTATTGGAGCCAAATGTGCTCCGTCAGCTAGTCCTTCTACGGTGATAATTTCGCTACCATTAACCTGACCAGCAAGACATAAACATGACAGTCTTGGATCACCATCAATCATAACGGTGCAACAGCCACATGTCCCCAAATCACAACCACGCTTTACTCCCAGTGTACCGACTTGATCTCTTAACACATCTAGCAAAACTGCATTGGAATTAATCAGCAACTCTACATCTTTTTGGTTGACTTTTGATTGCCACACATTTTTGGGAGCACTAGGCGTCATTTTCACGTATTCGGTACCAACCACATGCTCACCCGTAATACCGTACGAATGGATGCATATCAATATAGGGATGAATTGAATTATTTTACTAGCGCAGGGTGACGTGTTTGAAATCATCATCTCCGGTTTTTGGCTCTTGCCATTCTGGGTCTCCTGGAAGTACCAAACTATCCCCTAAACCGATTAACATACCGCCGATTTCTCTTTGCCTTTTTTGCAAACTGTCCCAATCCAATTCGTTTTGGCGCCAATTTTTCCATCGTTTTAGTGACCTCCAACTTCTTACCAATCTTGAATAAAGATTCATGTGCATTTTACCTGAAATTGGCCACCACACCAGTAAGATAAGGAACATAAGTACTGGATTAATTTGAGTGAAGTAAGCCAGTAACCAATGTTTATTCAATAGTATAAACAAAGGGCTAGAAGTGGCTAAGAATAGCACCGTTATCGATAATGACGCAAAAATCCACCATATTGGAAACATAACAACTGCAGTAGCTATCTTCATGGTGCCATAAATTGATTCTGCTATTCCTTTTCTTTTGAAATGCCACATAGTCAAGTAATTGGCTTGATATGGAGGCACATTACCAAGAACAGCACTCCATGTCACCAATCCTAACATCCATGCTGCTGACCATATCCACGCAGTTAGTGCAATTAGATAACCAAGCATAGTTGGTTTCTGCGGCTTAGCAGCTACATCAAATGGAGTAATACCCATTGCTTCAAGTTCGGTAAAATGGAGTCTAGATTTTTCAACAAGCGGGGCAATTTCATCAGGTTTGTGCTTAGACATATATTCCCAACCTGCGCGTAATCTTCTAGCCCCAATGACTGATTCAGCAAAACTAGGACGGGTGATTTTACTGCCACTCTGAATTGCTCTCTCAGCGTATACAACGCTGCGTCCTTGCCAAATCAATCGACGTTCTTCCCAAGAGGTTTTTGATAAACTAGCGCGTTTAAGTTCTTCTTCTATAGATTCTGTGACCTTCTTAGTCCATGCAATGTCTAATTCTTTTTGTTGTTCTAAGTCTCCAACTGTTTGAGGTATGTTCGGCAACTCCATCGGGCGTTCTAGGATTACTGCGCCTCGTTCTCTAAATTTTTGTGAATCTGAATAATGTAGGCCAACTGGAACGATTCTTGGAGCCGGTTTATTTTGTAATTCAGCCTCCCTTAGGGCGATTAAAATAATTCTAGCAGCACCGGTTTTGGCTTTACTAACCTTTGAATCAGTGTGGGTTTTACCCTCCGGAAACAATAGTAATCTTCCCCCATTGGCAATTTCACGACCAACATCTTGGAGCATCTCTGAGTTTTTCATTCGTGATTTTTCGACATCATCACTATCGGATGCTCGATAAATTGGCAATCCGCCACCTGCTCTCATCAGTCTTCCAAAAATCGGGATCTTGAACAGTGTATGTTTCGCAAGAATAGAGAGCTTTCCTGGCAGAGAAGCGTGTAACAAAATTGGATCTATTAATCCACTAGGGTGCCAAGCGATGAACATAACACCGCCGTCGTGTGGCATATTTTCATTGTCAACCACATCTAGTTCTCTAAACCAAACCGACATTAAAGAGCGGGTAAATCTTCGTAAAATACGGTAAGTAAACCCTAATTTTGGCTGACCATCGCCTTTAGGGTCACTTAACCAGGACATATCGTATGGTCAATGTGTATCACTCTTTACTCCACCGCCGATAAAAGTGGAGATTTCTCAGTTTTGGCTCGAATTAATCTTTTTCATATATCGAATTTGATTCTAACTTTCTCTGGTTAACAAATAATGCGATAACTGATGCGACTGATACTGCCAAGAATGTAAATCCGGGGGTATCCTCTGACTCAGGCATGAAGGCAGATGCTGTGTCCATCAACATGATATCGATAGTAACAAGTGGTGAGGATGAGTGACCGCCACTTGAATTAGATTTCAAGCCTCGAATTGAAATTGTATGGTTGCCATCTAAATCAATTCCTGGCAGGTGTTCAAGTTGATGAATTATGTCAATTGCAGAAACATGCCCCTCGGTATCAGTCTTTTCATAGGAATGCAGTATTGTCCAATCGTCAACAATATGATTGCTACGCCACTGGATTGTTTCAATTCCTCCAGAAGTCGTGAACTCGATTGAGTCTTTTGGAGTTAAGTGAGTATGCGAGTTATCATGAGTTGGGTCATTTTCAATTGTAATTTGCATTGACGAATCAAAAACATAGTATTTTTCAGCAGCTGCCAAAACTGATTCTAAAGCACGTACTTCGCCATGTCCATAAACGTTATTTTGACGGTTTTTGGTAATGATATTTTGAGCGTCATTGTCATCACACCCATCAATACCCGCAGCATCTCCCATGTAGGTACATGCACGGTACTCGGCAGTTTCTTGCATGAAATTTCTGACCTCAAACGGACTTAGGTCGGGGTTTGCTTGTAGCATCAGAGCAGCAACTCCTGCAGCACCGGGAGTAGCCATTGAAGTGCCGGAAAAGGCAGTGTAACCATCGCCTGTATTGTGAGCAACTGACATGACATCAGAGCCAACATAAGCAATATTTGGCTTGACTCTGTTCTCTTCTGTTGGACCTTGGCTTGAATATGCAGCAATTGATGAGTCTTTATCCAATGCACCTATGGTAATTGCATCTTCAGCACTACCAGGAGTGCCAATAGTACCTCTACCAGCTGAGTTGCCAGCAGCAATAAACAGCGTAATATCATTGTATACCATGTCATTAGCCATTCTGTTAACGCTATCTTCTTCTGAAGAAGTCCATTCAATTATGCCAAAAGCTCCAAG